>CALMVM010000345.1:0-2258 GCA_937873255.1 uncultured Verrucomicrobiota bacterium
TGCGGCCGGTCGTTCTGGCAACTGGTAGGGATGGCTCTCCGAGCCGTTCCCTATTTTTGGATTGGGATGAACGTCACCGCAGCGAGGCGTTTTCCAGAAAATCTAGGGAACGGCTCGGAGAGCCATCCCTACCTTGGCGAATTCCTCTAACCGTGCGTGGACGGCGCGCACCGTTTCCGGCAGCGTGGAAGTCCCGGCGGTCAGCCCGACGATCTCCGCGCCGTCGAGCCACGTGGGGTCGAGTTCGTCGGGGCGTTCGATCTGGTGCGCGCGGCGGCCGGCGCGCTCGGCGGCGAGGACGAGTTGGCGGGTGTTGTTGCTGCCGCGTCCGCCGACGACAATGATGACTTCCGCCTCGGCAAGCAGTTTGCCCAACGCCTCCTGCCGGTCCTTCGTCGGCTGGCAAACCGTGTCGCGGAAACACACTTCCGCGTCCGGTCGCGCCGCGCGCAGGGCGTCCACGAGCGCGCGCACTTTTGCCAACGGCTGCGTGGTCTGCGCGATGACCCCGTAGCGGGTCGCCAGCGGCAGCGCGGCGAGATCGTCTTCGTTTTCGATGACTGCCGCGCCCGGAAAATCTCCCGTCAAACCGCGCACCTCGACATGGTCGGCGCGTCCGATGACCACCGGGAAATATCCGGCTGCCACGAGCGCGGCGAGTGCCGAGTGGGCGCGGCGCACCAGCGGGCAGGTCGTGTCGTGGACCTGGAAACCGGCCGATTTCCACGCGCGGCGGCGTTCGTCGGAAGCGCCGTGCGCCGTGACCAGCACGCGCGCGGCCGGCGGGGCGCTGCCGAATTGCGCGAGGTCGCCCTGTTGCGCGCCGTGGGCTCGGAGGCGTTCGAGGGCGAGGGGGTTGTGGACGAGTTCGCCCAAAACGGTCAACGGACCGTCGGCGGCGAGGGTTTCGGCCTGCCGCAGGGCGTCGCGCACGCCGAAGCAGAGGCCGTAGTGTTCCGCGAGGAGGATACGCATAGAGGAAGAAACTTACTTTGTGGCACAAAGTGACAGGGCAAAAAGAAGGTCAACCCTGGCCGGTTTTGACGATTTGTTCGAGAAAGGCGAGGTAGCCGAGGTACGCCTTGCGGCCCTTGTCGGTGAGCGCGTAGCTGGTCTGTGGACGGTCGATGATTTCCTTGGTCTGCGCGACGTAACCGGCCGCGTGCAGCGTGCGCAGGTGCGTGATGAGGTTGCCGTCGCTCATGCGCAGTTCCAGCTTCAGGTCCGCGAAAGGCCAGCGCACGCGCGTGGCCAGCAGCGTCATGATCGCCAGCCGGCCGCGTTCGTGGATCACGCGGTCGATGCGCTCGAAATCCAGTTTCATGGCACAGGTGGGAAACTGCTAGTGACCAGCGGACGACGCTCGGCCTGTTCGAGGACCGCCGTGCGGCGCGGCCACACGCATGCCGCGTAGATGAGATGATAAAGCCCGAACGTCCCCGCCATGATCCCCGCCGGATAAAACCGCGTGGGTGTCGGAAGCTCGACCTCCGGCAGCAGCGCCAGATGGACGCCCGGCGCGATGGTTTCCAGCATGAGATAAACGAATGCCGCCACCCCCGTGAACAGGAACGCCCAACCCAGGACCACGATGGAACGCGGCGCGAAACTCATCGTCGCCAGCAACCCCAGACCGTAAAACAATACCCAAATCAGGGTCGGCAACAGCGCGCCTTCGGTGGTGATGGTCAGAACGCCACTCATGGCGACCCCCGCGAAGAACGCCGGCACCACCGAACGCACCGCCAGCAGGAACCCGGTGGAAACGAGCGGCTCGCCGCGTTCGTGCGCGCCGCGCCAGATGAAGAGAGTATTCGCCGCGAGCGTGAGGAGGAGCACGATACCCCACGCCTGGAAGAAGGTGCGCGCATCGACGTTGCGTGTGGTGTCGGCGTTTTGCCAGACGAGCATCGCGGCGGCGAGACCGGTCGAGAGCAGCCCGCCGACGAGCGCCGTGGGCGCGGAAATCGCGCGGTAGATCGTGGCGCGTTCCATGAGCAAACGGATGGCGCGCAGGTGTTCCTCGGCGGCTTGATCGGTGGACACGCCGGTTACTTTGTGGGGCAAAGTACGGGTGTGCAAGCGAATTTTTCGGTTGGTGTTTTGGAGGTGGGTCATGGGCGGTTCTATTCGCAGCGCGCCGCCCTTTTTGTCTGTCATCCTGAGGCGAGTGCCACGAGCCGAAGGACCTCGCCGCGTGGTACTCGCCCGCCTCGCACTTGCGGCCTGACCCACCCGGTTGCCCTCTTGCTCCGGTC
>CALMVM010000345.1:2268-6254 GCA_937873255.1 uncultured Verrucomicrobiota bacterium
CTCCCCCCCCGGGGTGCCGTGTTGGCCGGGCCAACGGTGTGCGGCCCGCGTGTACCTGGGGGCGTGGTCCTTGGGCGGGCTGCAGTCGCCTCAGGATGACAGACATTTGAGTGGGCCGCGCTTCATCGAAGCAATCCACGATTCGCAACCCACCCCGAATTTTGGTGTTTGCGCGGATGTGCCGTTGGGGCTTTACGTTGTCGGCCATGACCGCGCCCGCATTTGTCCGACAAGGTCTCAGCATCAACCCGATCCTCGACAAGGTGACGGCGTTGGCGCGTCGGCACGCGAAAGCGTCCGCAGGCACGAAGGCGCTGGACATCGGGGCGGGGGCGGGGCGGTTGATCGCCCGGCTGAAGGCGGCGTTGCCCGGCGTCGAAACCCGCGCGTGCGATTATCTCGATTCGCTCATGGAGGAGCCGGGCCAAGCCGTGGACGTGGCCGATCTCAGCAAGGACCCGCTGCCGTACGCGACGGAGACGTTCGATCTCGTCACATGCACGGAAGTCGTCGAACACCTGGAAAATCATTGCCAACTCACCCGGGAGATTTTTCGTGTGACGAGGCCGGGCGGCACCGTGATTTTTTCCACGCCGAACATTCTCAATTTGCAGTCGCGCCTGCGGTTTTTATGGTTCGGATTCTGGAAGTTGTTCGGGCCGCTGCCGGTCGGGCGGGCGGAGAGTTTTTCGACGGTCGGGCATATCAACCCGATTTCGTATTTCTACCTCGCGCACGCGTTGGGTGAGGCGGGGTTTACATTGGAACCGCTGGAGATCGACAAAATCCAGCGGTCGGCGGTGCCGCGCCTCATTTTCTTATGGCCGCTGATCGCGTTTTTCGGCGCGCTGGCGATGCGGCGGGAAACCGATCATTACGAGACGGTGGACGACAGCAACCGGGCCATCGTGAAGTCACTCAACAGCCTGAAGATGCTGCTTGGGCGCACGATTATCGTCGTCGCGCGTAAGCCATCGTGACATGGCTGCTGCGGTTACCTCGTGTTGACTATGCCGTCTTTGTAGACCTTCCTCGACTTCACCGAGCCATTTTCGTTGTACTCCGTGAAGGTGCCGTTCATCCCAGTGTCCTCGAAGGTCCGCTCCGACTTCACGCGGCCGTCCTCGTAATATTCTTTCCAGGTTCCGGTGCTGTAGCTGCGATGGTTCGTGCCGCGGTATTCGCCGTGGCGCGATATGCGCCCGGATGGATAATAACCTGTTTCCTCAATGTGGGTATTGTCGTCAGGGTCGTGGCGCTGCATCATGATACGACGGCCTTCTTCGTCGAAGGAGATGTCGTCGCCGACCACTTGTCCATCGGCGTACTCCCGCTCGCTGCTTTTCTGGCCGTTGGCGAAGTATGTCACCCAAGCACCCGTGAACCGCTTTGGCGGGTCCACCCAACCCCTCCGCGCGAACCTGCTCAGTTCGCATGAAAACAGCCGGTCATCCTTCTGCGCATAATCACACCGCAACGACCAGAGATCGTCGAGTTGATAGTTTTCGGAGTACGCCCCGCCGCCCGCCATGCTGAATCCTGGCTTGGGATGATAAGGCTCCAGTTGCGCCAGGATTTGCTCCTTGCGATCTCCCATGTGCAAGCCCGCTACCACCCTGTCCCAATGTTCGCGGGACGACGGGCGATAGGTCTCGCGCAGAGTTCTCGACGCCGCGTCCCTGGTTTCCTGCGATGGCGAGCCGAGATCGTCAGCCGGCGCGGCGTGGAGCGTTGTCGCCGTGCCGAAAATCGACAGGACGGCCAAGAGGCGGCACCCTGCACGCACGTTCACCCCTCGGCGAGTTTGCGCTGCAAAATCTCGCTCGTCACGACCGGGTTGGCCTGACCTTTGGAGAGCTTCATTACCTGGCCCTTGAGGAAATTCAGCGGCGCGGGGTTGCCGGCCTTGAAGTCCGCCACGGGCTTCGGATTCGCCGCGATGACCTGATCGACGAGCGTTTCCAGCGCGCCGGTGTCGCTAAGTTGCTCCATGCCCTTTTCCTTGACGATGGCCGCCGCCGGCTTGCCGCTGGCGAACATCTCCGCGAACACTTCTTTCCCCTGCTTGCCGCTGATCTTGCCGGCGTCGATGAGGCCGACCAGTTCCACCAGCGCGGCGGGCGGCAGCGGGCAGTCGCCGATGGTTTTGCCCGCGCCGCCGAGCGCGCTGAGCAGATCGTTGAGCACCCAGTTGGCGACGTTCTTGGGCTTGGCCGCGCCAGCCCTCGCCGCCGTCTCGAAGTACGCCGAAAGCTCCTGGTCGTCCGCCAACACGGCGGCGTCGTACGGGCTCACGCCGTAGTCGGCGACGAACCGCGCGCGCTTTTGCGCGGGCAACTCGGGCATCGCCGCGCGGGCGCTCGCCACGAGGCCGTCGGTCTTCACCGGCATCAGGTCGGGGTCGGGGAAGTAACGGTAGTCGTGCGCGTTTTCCTTCGTACGCATCAGGAAAGTCTGCCCACTGGCGTCGTCCCAACGGCGGGTCTCCTGCGCGAGTTTGCGCCCCGCTTCGAGTTCCTCGGTCTGGCGGGTGATCTCGTACGCCAAGGCTTTGCGCACGCCGCTGACGGTGTTCATGTTCTTGATCTCGATCTTCTCGCCGAATTCCACCTGGCCCTCCGGCCGCACGGACACATTGCAATCACACCGCATCTGGCCCTTCTCCATGTCGGCGTCGCTCACCCCGCCGTAAAGCAGGATTTGGCGCAACGAGGTCAAAAACGCGAATGCCTCCTCGGGTGACCCGATCTCGGGTTGCGTGACGATTTCCATGAGCGGCGTGCCGGCGCGGTTGAAGTCGATGCCGGTGCTCGTGTCATAATGAAAACTCTTGGCCACGTCTTCCTCCAGGTGGATGCGCACGAGGCCGACTTTCTTGTCGGGCGTGGCGATGGATTTCTGCGCGTCCTTGGGGTACGCGAGGTCGTGCAGCGGCACCGCGCCGTCGAGGCAGATGGGCAGGTCGTACTGCGAAATCTGGTAGTTCTTGGGCATGTCCGGGTAGAAATAATTCTTGCGGTCGAACTTGCACACCGGCGCGATGCCGCAGCCGAGCATCAGGCCGGTGAGGGCGGTCAGTTCGAGGGCGTGACCGTTCATCACCGGCAGGGCACCGGGCAGGCCCAGGCAGGTCGGGCAGGTGTGGGTGTTCGTCGGCGCGCCGTACTCGACCGCGCAGCCGCAAAACATTTTGGAGCGGGTCTTGAGTTGGACGTGGACCTCCAGGCCGATGGTCGTCAGGTATTTCATACGCAAAGCGACATCATGGAGCGAAGCCGCCCAAAGATCAATGCGATCCGGCGCGGAGCGGCCCCCGGCAACGAAAATCTTCCGGTGGTTTCTTGACCGTCCAGAGAGCGTCGGTTAAGAACCATTCCAGAAAAGCGCGCGTTGCCTTTTCAAACGCTTATGGCAATCCTCGTCAACTCCGGGAGCATGCTGACTTGCAGTTTCGGCAAGACGCCGAGCCCGCTGACCGTCCTGCCGATCAACAGGGTCATGGTCGGCGGCACGCCCGCCGCGAACATCATGGACCACATCCCGATGGTCAACATCAAGCCGTTTGGACTGTGCACGGCACCGACCAATCCCGCCGTCATCGCGGCGGGCGGCGCGCCGGTTCCCTGCGTGCCGGTGACACCGGCGCCGTGGGTTCCCGGCTCGCCGACGGTGCCCATCGGCTACCAACCCGCCTTGAACAATTCGTCCAAGTGCCTGTGCACTTGGTTGGGCGTGATCCAGACCAGCGTGCCCGCGCAGACCCCGGCACAGGTTCCGTAATCTCCGCGGTCCAAGCATCTCTCCTTATTGGCTGCCCGCAGGGCCAGCCCCGGTAGGACGGACACCAGCGGCTTGGTTACTGTCCGGCGCGTGTCCGCCGAGGCCAACGCCTGACGAATGAACCGAGCCGTTCGCGTTGTCGGGCGTCGCGGCGGTGCCGGGGGTGTTGTTACCGGCGCAGCCCACCCCGCTGAGCAGGAGAGCAA
>CALMVM010000346.1:0-441 GCA_937873255.1 uncultured Verrucomicrobiota bacterium
GGTAAAGCCCGCCCACCGCGCCCGGCCCGGCGTTGAGATATTTGTAGTGGCACCAGAACGCGAAATCCGCCCCGTCGTGCGAGAGCCGGTGCGGCACGACGCCGACCGAATGCGACAGATCGAATCCGATGCAAACGCCTTGCGCGTGCGCCCAGTTGACGGCCGCGCGCAGATTGAGAAGTTCGCCCGTCGTGTAGACCACCGCCGGCAGCACGGCGGTCTGCACGGCGGGATCGTCGAGCGCAAGGCCGAGCGCGTCGAGGTCGATCAGGCCGTCGGGTCCGGGGGGCGTGGCGACGAGGTGTTGCGCCGGGTCGAGACCGCGCAGGCGCAGGTGGCTCTTGATCGCGTAGAGATCGGAGGGGAACTCGCCGCCGTAGGCCACGATCTTCGTGCGCGGGCCGCCGGGTTGGTAGAGCGTGGCGAGGAGCTGGTGGAGGT
>CALMVM010000346.1:451-3405 GCA_937873255.1 uncultured Verrucomicrobiota bacterium
TGGTAACGGCCACCTCACCCGCCTCCGCGCCGACCAGACGCGCGACGCGGGACGCGAGGTTTTCGGCCAGCGTGAACCACGGCGGATTCCCGTCGAGCCAGCCGCCGATGGCGAGCGTCTTCCATTCGTCGAGCACGCGGCGCACGCTGTTCTCCGCATCGACGGACAGGAGCCCGAGCGAATTGCCGTCCAGGTAGATCGGCGCGCCCGGCGGCAGGAAGAACCGCGCGCGGAAGGCCGCCAGCGGATCATCGGCGTCGAGTGGGTGGGCCTGCACGGGGCGGTCTGGTTCAGCCGAGGTGTTTTTTGAAGAACGTCAGGGCCTCTTCGCGTTGCTTGTCGCCGCGCATCGGGACGTGCCCACCGCCGGGCACCAGGTCCAGGGTCACGTCGTCGCCGTGGGCTTTGAGCGCCTTTTGCAATTTGTACGCGTGCGCGGGGACGACGAGCCCGTCCTTCTCGCCGAAGATCAGCAAAAACGGCGGTTCGCCGCCCTTGACGTACCGCGACGGGTCAGCCTGCCGGACCGCGTCCGGCTTTTCCGGCGCGGAGCCGCCGAATTCGCCGTACACGGCGAGCTTGCCGATGATCCGGTCGGTAGAGATCATCATATCCACCGGACCCGAGATGTCGCACACCGCCCGCACGCGGCTGGATGCGTTCGGATTGCCCTCGCGAAGGTCTTCCAATGCCTTGACGCCTTCGGTCGTGCCGAGCAGCGACGCGGAATGCCCGCCGGCGGAAGCCCCCATCGCGCCGATGCGCGCCGGGTCGAGGCCGTAGCGGCGGGCGTTGGCGCGGGTCCAGCGAATCGCGGCCTTGGCGTCGTGGATTTGCGCCGGCCAGATCGCCTCGCCGCTGAGCCGGTAATCGACGCTCGCCAGCGCGATGCCGTTGCGGTTGAACAGTTCGGCGTATTGCGCGCCCTCGGCCTTGCTGCCGACCCGCCAGCCGCCACCGTGGAAATACACGACCACGGGCCAGCCTTTTTTATCGGGAGCGGGTGTGTCGGGCAGGTAGAGGTCGAGTTTCAGGCCGTGCTTGCCGGCCTGGGCGTAGACGATGTCTTGCGTTCTGGTGCCGCCGGCCGCCGGGGCGGCGGGTAGAGACGCCGCAACGAGAAAGGCGCAAAGCGCGAGAAAAGCGAATTTGAAGGGCACGGGTGTGATGCTCTATACGCTCGAGCGCGTTCCCCGGCCGTGTTTTTCAACCGCCCGTGCGTATGGAAGTGAGGCAAGCGACAAATAACCATCCGTTCAAAAGCAGAAACAAAACGGCGAACGCGCGTTGCCATGACGCCAAACGCCGGAATGCCAGAAATGCCAGAATCAGACCCGTTGCCGCAGCGCACGCCGACGGTAGATATTCCCTTGGCGCGGGCGACGTGTCGGGTCTGAAGGCCGGAAGAAGAATGAAACTCAGAACCAACGCCCCTGCCGGCGTGACCAGATAGACTTCAGAGGTGTTCACCAACTCACCCACCCGTTTTCTTGCTTCAATCCCCGTCCTGCGCGCTCATCCGCGCGCCGGACATCGCCGCCGGCGCGGCCGGGGCCTTGACGCCCAGATGGTTGAGCCGCGTCAGCAAATCGGCCGACATCCGGTCGATCTTCTCGTGCAAATGGGCGATTTCGAGTTCCGCGCGCAGGTTCACGTCGTACTCGATGTCCGCGCGCACGCGGTCCTTGGCCGTCTGCCGGTTCTGGCTCAGCAGCACGAACACCGACAGGAAAATCGCCTCCAGCGACACGCACATCGTCAGGAAGTTGAACGGGTACGGGTCGAACCGCAGGTTCTCCGGGATCAGCGTGTTCCAACCGATCCACGCCGCGAAAAACGCCGCGTGCAGCAGCAAGAACGGGATGCTGCCGCTGAACTCCGCGATCCAGTCGGCGACCTTTTGCACGACGGTGCGCTTGTCCTCGGTTTCCTCGTTGACGTTGCGCGTGGCGGTGTGACGCAGAATCTCGGAGGTTTTCCTGAGCCGTCGCCCCAGGGCCGTGAGCAGATCGACGGAGGCATGTGGGTGTTTTTTGAGGAACGATTCGAGGTCGCCGCGGTCCATCACCAGCGCCTCCAGGTCCTCGGTGACGGTGGCGGTCGCGCTGCGCGTGCCGCCGTCCAGGAAGGATAGTTCCCCGAAGAAATCGCCGCGTTCGCAGACTTCGAGGGTGATCTTCTCGCCCGTGTCGTTGCGGAAGGCCATTTCCGCCTTGCCCGCGCGGACGATGTACATGGCATCACCGGGCTCGCCGTAGTTGAAGACGACGTGGCCGCCGGGGAATTTCACCACGTCGAGGTGCGTTGCCAGGGCAACGCGCTCCTCTTCATCGAGCAACTGAAAAAGCGGAACTTCGGCTAGAAGGGTGGCGTCGGCGGACATAACGAGGAAGTCAGAAGGTAGAAGGCAGAAGGTAGAAAGAGAATGAACGCGGAACGGGGCGGATGGAGGGCTTTTGCGAAAATAGTTTGAAGGACGGAGCTTCGGGTTTTTGGAGCACGTGTATTCCGCCTTTCTCCTTCTACCTTCTGACTTCTGCCTTCTGATTTTTCCTAGTCTCCGTCGTCGCCGATGGCGTTGGTCGGGCAGATTTCCAGGGCGCTCTGGGCGGCGGCGAGTTCGTCGGCGCTGACGGGCTGGCGCACGAAGATCACCTTGCTCTCGTCGTCGGTGTACTTGAGCAACGAAAAACCCGACTGCGGTCCGGCCTCGTCCAGACATACGTGGCAGGGCGTGCAGGTGTCGTCCACGTACCAGGGGCCGGGGGCGCTTTCGGGGATGCGGAGGGTTTTGTCGGCCATGGCGAGGTTGCGGTTGCGAAGGAGCGAACCCGCTCCGGCCGACCGATATAGCGGAAAACCGTACCGCGAGGCAAGCGCGGTTTTTTGCGGCGGCTGTTTACATCGGGCGGCGGATTGCTACCTTGGGCGACGCGTTTTGCGCGCTCCCGTCA
>CALMVM010000347.1:0-1116 GCA_937873255.1 uncultured Verrucomicrobiota bacterium
ATACATCCTCCAACCCGTGCGCCGTTCCACCTTCACGCCATGCCCCGCACCTTCCCCTTCATGACGGTGGACGCGTTCACCACGCAGCCGCTCGCCGGCAACGCCTGCGCCATCGTCTTCGACGCCGACTCGCTCGACACCGCCACAATGCAGGCCATCGCCCGCGAGATGAACCTCTCGGAAACCAGCTTCGTGCTGCGCCCGAGCGATCCGTCGAAGGCTGATTTCCGCGCGCGTTACTTCACGCCGGGCGAGGAGATCCCGCTCGCCGGCCACCCGACGATTGCCACCGGCTTCGCGCTGGTCGACAGCGGCCGACTCACCCTGCGCGCCGACCGCGACCGCACCACCATCGGTCTCGAACTCAACGTTGGCCCCATCCGTGTGGACATCACGCACGCCGCATCCTCGGATGGCCGTAGCGGCGTCGCGGAGGTCGCCATGTACCAGAAGACGCCCGAGTTCCGCGCGACGTACCCGGCCGATGTGGCTGCACCCATTTTTGGGTTGACCCCGGACGACCTATTGCCCGGTGTGCCCGTGCAGACCGTCAGCACCGGCACGCCGCAGTTGATGATGGCCGTGCGCGATCACGATGCCCTTCGCCGCGCCACGCTCGATGCCCCGGCGTACGACCGACTGCGGCAAGCCTCGGGCAACGAATTTTTCAGCGCGCATCTGTTCTGCCTCGGCGGCGCGACGCCGAAGGGGGACGTGTTCGCGCGGCATTTCACGGGGCCGCCCGCGTCGTTTGAAGACCCGTTTACGGGTTCGGCAACCGGTGGGATGGGCGCGTACCTGTGGCGCTACGGGTTGATCAAGAGCCCGCGCTTCACGGCGGAACAGGGCCACTGGATTCAACGTCCCGGCACGGCGTCGGTGGAAGTGATCGGCCCGCGCGACTCGATGGAAACGGTCCGCGTCGCCGGCCCGGCGGCGGCGGTCGTGCGCGGGGAATTGACGATCTGACGCCGAAGCAGGTGAGTCGGGGGTGAATTCCCTCGTCGTTTTAGGGTAAACCCCACTCCCGCTCGTGGGGTGTAAGGGGTTATCCGCGACGGCGTTTTGTCGGCAGGATGGGGCTTTCCACACTCCATCATGAAAACCAACCATCCG
>CALMVM010000347.1:1126-6462 GCA_937873255.1 uncultured Verrucomicrobiota bacterium
ATCCGACCCACGAAATCGTCTCCACCGGCCTCAGGTTCACGCGGGCCTGCGCCGCCGTCCTGGCGGTCGTCCTGACAGCCGCGCCTTGTGCGCACGCGGCGACCGACGCGGCCAACGTATCGACACTCCGCTCCAACCTGCCCGCCAATCTGACCCTCAAACAGGCCAGCATCGCGCAAATGGTCAAGGCGTTGCACGAAGCGGTCGTGCAACACCACGACGACGCCGTGGACCTGTTGCGCATCGCCGTCCTCGCCAAGACGCCCAAACAGGGCGACGGCCTCCTGTCCTGCGAGGACCTGAGCAAGCTCGTGCAGGCGGCTGCCACCGCCGCGACGGACAAGACCAGCCAGCTCATCGACATGGCGGGGTCGCTCCACCCCGAGTGCGCGGACAGTCTCCAGAATCTGCTCGGAGCCAACGGCGCTCTCGGCGAGGGTGCCGGCAGCGGTTTCGGCGTCGGTTTCGGCCCCGGGTTTCCCGGTAGTCCCGGTTTCGTGGGCAGCGCACCGAGCGGGGCGTTCGCGTTGCCGCCGGTTGGCAACCCGGTCACAGCGGTGACGAACAACTGAGCGGGCGGCGCGCCACGAAGAGTGCCTTCGACGAAGGCCGTTTGCCTCCGGCGGGCATCTCGATAAGGTGGTGTTCTCCCCATGAACACCGTTTATCTCCTCGGAGGCGCCCGCACCGACTTCAAACGCAACCTCAAAAAGGAAGGCAAAACCCGCAAGGACCTCGTGGTGGAAGTCACCCGGGCCGCGCTCGACGCGACCGGGCTCGACGCCGCCGACATCCAGGCGGGTCTGGTTGGCAACTATGCCGGCGGCCTGTTCACGCGCCAGCTGCACGTCGGCGCGCTCCTGCTCGAAGCCGACCCGGCGTTGCGCGGCATCCCCACGATGCACACCGAGGCGGCGTGCGCCTCGGGCAGCCTCGCCGTGCTCACCGCCGCGCAGTGGATTCAGGCGGGGTTCTATGATTGCGTGATCGCCGTCGGCGCGGAGCAGCAAAAGACCATGTCACCCTCTGAAGGGTCGGACGTGCTCGCGGGTGCCGCCGACTATTATCTGGAGAAACCGGAGTACGGCGAGTTCATGTTCCCGAAGCTGTTCGGCACGATTGCCGAACGCTACATGAAGCGTTATCCCACCCTGACCGAGCACGACCTCGCGCGGGTGGCGGTGAAGAACTATTCGCACGCGCGATTAAATCCCCTTGCCCAGATGCGCGAGACGGACATGGATTTCGTCACGGCCAGCACGGAGTCGCAGAAGAATTGGCGCATCGCGGCGAGCCCGCTCAAGCTCTACGATTGCTCGCAGATCACCGACGGCGGCGCGGCGGTGGTGCTCTGCTCCGAACGTTTCATGGACAAGCTCGCGCATCGCACCGCGCGGCCCGGCACGCGCCCGATCAGCGCGCCGCCCGTGACGTTGCGCGGCTGGGGTCACGCGACCGACGCGCTCGCGTTGGAAAAGAAGGACGTGCCGCATTTCCCGCCTGCGCGCAAGGCGCTCGCCACCGCGCTCGAAAAGGCCGGTATCCGCGATCCGAAGAAGGAACTGCACGGCATCGAGGTGCACGACTGTTTTTCGATCAGCGAGGTGATCGCGTATGAGATCATCGGTCTGGCTGACCCGGGCCAGGGTGCGAGCCTGCTGCATAACGGCGCGACGATGCTGCCGAGCGTGCGTGCGAAGATATTGGACGCCGACGCGCCGAAGCCGCCGTTTTCGATCCCCGTCAATAGCGGCGGCGGCCTGATGGCCGACGGCCACCCGGTCGGCGCGACGGGCGTGCGGCAGGTACTCGACGCCTACCAGCAACTCACCGGCCAGTCCGGTCCGCGCCAGATCGAAAACGCGAAGCGTTTTCTGACGTACAACGTGGGCGGCAGCATGACAACGACCGTGGCAATGGTGTGGGGGACGTGAATCAATTTTCTACCTAACATCATGGATGTTACGTTGGATGAAACAAGTGCCAATCTTCTTCGGAAGATGATGGATTACGGGTCGTTTAGCGACCCGGCAGAGGTCATTTCCAAAGCGCTCAAATTATTTTATCGCAAGCACGCCAGAACAGAAAATTCGGCGGGAGATCCGACTAAAAACCCTGCTTATTTGCGCTTAGAAGATTTGCCGGGAGAAGTTTGGAAATCACCACCGCTTCTTCCAGACTACGAAGTTTCTACACTCGGCAGAGTGCGATCCCTTCGCTTCGGCAAAATTCGTATGTTGGCGTTAACGCCTTTTACTGGCAACTACAAGCGTGTGACGTTAGCGCAAGATGGTCAGACGGTGCGTCCTCTCGTCCACACGCTAGTCGCCGATGCATTTCTTCCAAAAATCGATGGAAAGCCAGACGTAAACCACCGAGACGGAAATAAGTCGAACAACGCTCTGTGCAATCTGGAACGGCTTTCAAGGAGCGAAAATATCGCACATTCAGTTTCGTCTGGACTTCACGCATTCGGAGAAAATCATGGCAAGAGTAAATTATCAGATCGCCAAGTCGCAGAAATTTTAGAAGCGAAACGGAACGGCGAGTCATCACTTGAATTGGCAGTACGGTTCAATGTGAGCCTGGGGCATATCCAGAATCTCGTTCGTGGAACATACCGCTCGATTCGCAGCTAACCATGACTCTCCCTACCCCCATCCGTCTGCTCACCGCCGTGCCTATCTGCGACGGGCACGACAGCGCCATCAACACCATCAACCTCGAACTCATCCGCCATGGCATCGAGGTCGTCTATCTCGGCTACCATCGGCCGGCGGCAGAGATTGTGCGCGCGGCGGTGCAGGAGGATGTGCGCGCGGTCGGGTTGTCGAGCTACAACGGCGGGCACGTCGAGTTTTTCGCCGAGGTGCGCGCGCAATTGGACGCCCTCGGTGCGCGGCAGATCGGGATCTTCGGCGGCGGCGGCGGCACGATCACGGCGGCCGATGCCGAAATGATGGGTCAGCAAGGGACCGACCGCATTTTTTTCGCCGGCACGCCGCTCCACGACATGCTCGGCTGGATCGGCGAGCGTTACGGCAAACGGCCGGAAGCGACGGGCGTTGCGAGCGGCGACCTTGCGTTGGCACGAAAGCTCACGGACGCGGAGGAAGCATTCTCCAGACCGGTCGCGGACCCGATGTTAGAAGTTTCTAACATCCCCGCGCGTGCAAAGAAAAGCTGCCGTGTCGTCGGCATCACCGGCCCCGGCGGCGCGGGCAAAACCACGCTCATCGACGAACTCGTCCTGCGTTTCCTGCGCACGCGCCCGGCGTCGGCGCGCATGGCGATCCTCTCGCACGACCCGAGCATCGGCGGCCAGGGCGCGGGGGCGCTCCTCGGCGACCGCGCGACGATGATCTATTCGCAAAACGACCGCGTGTTCATGCGCTCGATGGCGACGCGCGGGCAGTCCGGTGGACTCAGCCCATCGACGGGTCGGTGCCTGGAAATCCTCGCGGGCAGCGGTGAGTTCGAACTGGTCATCATCGAGACGGTCGGCACGGGGCAGGAGGCGTTGCCATTCTCAGGCGAACTGGTGGACCTCCGCATTCTCGTGATGAACCCGGATTACGGCAGCCGTTTGCAACTGCAAAAGATCGCCATGCTCGACGCCGCCGAACTCGTCGTGGTCAATAAAAGCGACCTGCGCGGCGCGCGCACCGCCAGCGCGGAAGTCGAGCGCCGCCTGGCTTCCAACAAACGCGGCCAGCGCCTGCTTTCCACCACCGCCACGCGCCACCGCGACACGGGTGTGGATGAGTTGTTTTCTCTGGTGAACGGCAGAGATTTTTAGCCGCAAAAGGCGCAAAAAACGCAAAAGGGAAAAGGCGATGGATGGGGAGGTGAAACGATTGTGCGATTTTATCCGGCAGACTGCGTGTGAGATACACTGCTACCTCAAACACGGACACCTCGAAAAAGTCTACGAAAACGCGCTCGCTCACCGTCTGCGGAAAGCGGGACTGGCAGCGATTCAGCAGCACGCGCTCAATGTCTACGACGAGGACGGCACGCTGCTCGGCAACTTCGCGGCCGATTTGTTCGTGGGAAATACGGTCGTCGTCGAATTAAAAGCCGCCCGCGCTTTGTCTGATGCGCACGCCGCGCAACTCCTCGGCTACCTGCGCGCGGCGCGTCTCGAACATGGCTTGCTCTGCAACTTCGGCGCACCGCGTTTCGAGATCCGCAAATACGCCCTTTCCTCCACGCAGGAACCACCTGCCTTTTAATCTCCCCCCTTTTGCGTTTTTTGCGCTTTTTGCGGCTAAATATTCCCCTCCGTGAACCATTGGTTGATCAAACAGGAACCTGGGGACTATGCGTTCGCACAGTTCGTGAAGGACAAGCGCACGGACTGGACCGGCGTCCGCAATTTCCAGGCGCGCAACAACCTGAGCGCGATGAAAACCGGCGACGCCGTGCTCTACTACCACAGCGGCGACGAACGCGCGATTGTCGGCACGGCCACCGTGTCGCGCGCGGCGTTCCCGGACCCGACGACCGAACCCGACGAGGAAAAAGGCGCGTGGGTCGCGGTGGAATTGCGGGCCGGCGAAACGTTAAAAAATCCGCTGCCGCTCGCGGCGGTCAAGGCGGACGCGCTCTTAAAAGACATGGTGCTCGCCAAAAACTCGCGCCTTTCCGTGATGCCGGTCAGCCCGGCGGAACACGCGCGGATCTTGCACCTGACGGCCTGAACCCGCGCCCGCCGCGCGGTCAATCGACCGGACCGATGACGCGTACGTTTTTATCGATTCACGCTTTCGGGCGAACCCGGGTCAGTCTCGGGGCATGCACCAGAAATCATCCTTCCGTTGGCCCCGGCTCGCCGCGCTCGGCGGGGCGGTACTCCTTCTTGCGCTGACCGGCTGCGACGAGGGTTCCATCTCCGACCCGAACCCCTTCACCGAATCCTCCTACGTCGGCGGACGCACGCGCGAGATCGACGAACTCGACCTCCTCGGTTCGCGCCAGGGCACCAGCGAGGGCGACATCCAGAACGCGTTGCGCGGCGGCGGTTCCGGCGGCCCGCACGCACGGCCGGGCAGCACTCTGCTCGTGGTCCAGTCCGGCGCGCCGGCCCCCGACAGCATCATGGTTGCCGCGCTCGAAAAATCGTACCGCCTCTTCCCTTTTTCCGGGATCGCCGCCAACGAACGCCGCCGCGACGGTTCGCTCGGACGCGACCTGCGCCTGGCGGCGGCGAAGAGCGGTTGCGCGTACGTGCTCTGCTATTGGGGCAAGCTGGAATCGATCCGCGAGGACGCCGTGACGAAAACCGTCTCGTGGGTGCCGATTGTCGGTGGATTGATTCCCGACGAGGAACGCAC
>CALMVM010000347.1:6472-8183 GCA_937873255.1 uncultured Verrucomicrobiota bacterium
ACGTGGCCAGCGGGCGTTCGACGGCGTTCACGCCGGCCGCCGTGCAGAACTCGGCGGTCAGCGCGGCGGTCGTGCGCGCCGGGTCGCACGACAAGCAGATCTACGATTTGAAGACGCGCGCCTACGCGGGGCTCGCGGGGCAGTTGACGGGGCAGGAGAACTGACCTCGCACCGACTCCCGTGTGTACGGGGCGTTTGCCCCCCGGGTGGGGACGTGGCTTATTGCCTGCCATGCCCTCCCTCACCCCCCTGGGACAAGTCGCCGATTCGATCGACTCCTACCACCAATTCGTCACCGCGCAGGTCGCGCGCGCCCGCAGCGACGCCGGGTTCGCCGCCGAGATCAACGCGCGCTGGCAGGCCGCCCAGGCGAAGATCGTTACCTCCGTCACGCCCACCGGCCTGACGCTGCCGCGCCACGCGCTGCCGTTTCTCGACGAACCGGGGGCCATCGCGCGGTTTCTCTTCGAGGAAGGGCTACCTGGTGAATTCCCCTTCCTCAACGCCGCGTACGCGGAAATGTACCTGCCGCCCGAGCCGAAGGCCAACGGCACCAACGGCCACGCCAAAACCAATGGCGACGGCAGCGCCGAGCGCATCGAGAATCTGGCAGCCCCGGCTCCGGCAGGAGCGGCGGTCGGCGCTGGCAACGCCGAGGAACCGACCCGTCTTTTCGCGGGCCTCGGGCTGGCGGAGGATACCAACGAGCGTTTCCATTATCTCTCGCGCCACCAGCGCAGCAAGCGGCTCTCCACGGCGTTCGACGGGCCGACCTTGTACGGCACCGGGTCGGGCGCGGACGGCGTCATCGGCAAGATCGGCGAGGGCGGCGTCGCGGTGGATTCGATTGATGACATGGAGCGGCTCTACGCCGGGTTCGAGTTGGACCAGCCGAACGTCTCGGTTTCCATGACGATCAACGGCCCCGCGCCGATCATCCTGGCGATGTACGTCGCGGCGGCCAAGCGGCGGTTCGGCGCGGACGTGGCTCCGAAGCTGCGCGGCACGATCCAGGCCGACGTGCTCAAGGAAGTGCAGGCGCAGAACGAGATGATTTTCCCGCTCGACGCGTCGCTGCGCTTTCTCGCGGACATGGTGGAATACACCACCGAGAAGATGCCCAAGTGGTATCCGATTTCCATCAGCGGCTACCACATCGCCGAGGCGGGCGCGACGCCCGTGCAGCAGGCGGCGTACACGCTCAGCAACGGGTTCGCGTACGTCGAATTGTTCAAGGAGCGCGGCCTGGACGTGAACGCCTTCGGGCCACGCTTGTCCTTCTTCCTCGACTGCGGGCTGGACATCGAATACCTGTCCCTCGCGCGGGTCTGCCGCAAAATCTGGGCGGTGGGCATGCGCGAGGTTTTCGGCGCGAACCGGCGCGCGCAGATTCTCAAACTGCACACGCAGACCAGCGGCCGTTCGCTCATCGCCGCCGAGTGGAAGAACAACCTCACGCGCACGGCCATCGAGCTGACCCTCGCGTGTATGAACGCAACGAACTCCTGCCATTCCAACGCCGCCGACGAGCCGTTCACCACGCCCAGCGAGGAATACGCGCGCATCGCCGCGCATTGCCAGGCGATCCTGTTGGAGGAAAGCGGGCTGTTCCGCCACATGATGAACCCCATGGCGGGTTCCCCCGGCATGAAAACCGTCGGTGACGCGGTGGAGGCGGCGATCTTGGAAGAATTCCGCGAGATCGACCGGC
>CALMVM010000347.1:8193-9024 GCA_937873255.1 uncultured Verrucomicrobiota bacterium
CAGGGCGGCGTGCAGGCGGCGGTGGAGCGGCGTTATCAGCGCAGCCAGATCCAGGCGAGCGCGCACATGATGGAACGCCAGATCTACGACGGCACCCGACCCGTCATCGGGTTGAACCGCTACGCCAACCCGGACGAGCATTTCCCCGAGGTCAGCATGATCCGCACGCCCAAGGAGGCTAAACAGCGGCAGCTCGACCGGCTGCACGACTTCGAGCGACGCCATGCCGCCGACGCCGAGTGCGCGCTCGACGCGCTGGCGGCGGTCGTGGAGAACGGCGGCAACGTGTTCGCGGAATTGATCGACACCGTCGAGCACTGCTCGCTCGGCCAGATCACGACGCGCTTGCAGGAAACGGTCGGCCGCTTCCGGCCGATGGTGTGAGGCACGATCATTTTCTGCTACCCGGCCATGCGGAGTCCACTCAGCGGCGCACCCATCGATACCCCGGCTTCCGTGGTCGAAACCGCGTTCGTGCTTGCGTGGGCCGTTTTCCCGGCGCTGTTCCTTTTCGTGTGCTTGCTCATGTTGCTGGCGAGGGTGCGCCGGCCGCCGTACTTTGCCTATCTCTGCGCTTTTGCCTGCCTTGGCAGCATGAGCTTGAGCATCGCCACCGCAAATTCTCCGTTGTCGGCCTTGAGTTTTCTTGTCGCCTTCCCGATCACTCCTCTATTGATGATCTGGAATCTTTCCCGTCTGCGCTCGCATCCCAAGCCATCGATTTTTCATCGGGGGGCGCAATGGACTTCAGTGCTTTCGATCACCGTGATCCTGTCTCTCCTCGTCTGGACGATGTTTGATTGGGATATCTACCGAAAGTAGCCCAAGTAC
>CALMVM010000348.1 GCA_937873255.1 uncultured Verrucomicrobiota bacterium
TGGATGTCCGCGTCCTCGAAACAACGCACGACCTGCACGATGGCGTCCACCTCGCGGATGTGGGAGAGGAACTGGTTGCCGAGCCCCTCACCGCCGCTTGCCCCGCGCACGAGCCCCGCGATGTCCACGAACTCGATGGCCGCCGGGACGATCTTCTGCGTGTTGCTCATCTTCCCGAGCACGCCGAGTCGAGGATCGGGCACCGTGACGATGCCCACGTTCGGGTCAATCGTGCAGAAAGGGTAGTTGGCCGCCTGCGCCTTGCGGGTGCGGGTGACGGCATTGAAAAGGGTGGACTTGCCCACGTTGGGCAGCCCGACGATACCGGCGCTTAACATAAGGACGGGCAATGTAGCCGTGATTTGCGTGATGAACAGAACGGGTTTTGTTGCCGACATGCACGCGCCTCCCACTCTCGCCGCCGTCGTTGCCTATCTCGACGAGCATCTGAGCGTGAAGGAAATCGCGGATTACCCCGGCGCGCTCAACGGCCTCCAGTTGGAAAACGACGGGACCGTCACGCGGTTCTGCGCGGCGGTGGACGCCAGCCTTACGACGGTTCGAGCGGCGGCGCACGCGGGGCGGCGCGCGCTCCTGCTCGTGCATCACGGCCTGTTCTGGAGCGGTCTCCAGCCGATGACCGGCAACCGGCGGGCGCTTTTCAAATGCGCGTTCGACGGCAATCTCGCGGTCTACGGCGCGCATCTGCCGATCGACACCGGCGCGCAAGGCAACAGTTTCCTGCTCGCCCGCGCGTGTTTGCCGGACACGGATTGGCAGCCATTCTTCAATGTGAAAGGGACGCTGATCGGCTGCCGAGCGACCTTGGAGACGACGCTTTCGCGCGCGGCAATCGCGGAGCGGGTAAGCGCGGCTGTCGGCTGGCCGGTGCGCATTTGTCCCGGCGGCCCAGGGATGGCGCGAGAGGTCGGCGTCATCAGCGGTGGAGCCGGCTCGGAGGCACGGCAGGTCGCAGGGGAGGGAATCGATACGCTGATTACCGGCGAGGGGCCGCATTGGACTTACGCGCTGGCGGAAGAACTCGGACTCAACATCCTCTACGGCGGCCACTACGCGACGGAAACCTTCGCCGTTCGCGCGCTGGCCCAGCATCTCAGCGAACGCTACTGCCTGCCGTGGCAATTCATCGACGCACCAAGCGGTCTGTGAGCCGTTCGGCGTACCAGAGCAGCGGAAAACCGATCAGTCCGAAGGAACAGTCGATCATCCTCCAAAAGAACGGCACGCCCCGGACCGGCCCGCAGATGAGCGCCAGCGGCAAGACGAGCACGCAAGCCAACAAACCCGTGCGAATCGCCGCGATATTTTTCACGGGGTCGATCCACGGCGCGACGAAAAACAGCGCGATGACGAGGTGGCCGAACGCCAACCAATCCGTGCCGTAAGCGATGAAAGGATAGTTCGCGTAGGTTTGGTGCAACGCGTCCCGTACCCGTAACACCCACGCCGCCCCGGGCGCGAACATCCCGCCGGCTCGCGCCATCCGCTCGAAGCCGAACCAACGGGTGACCACGTCCAGTTCGGATTCCAGCGGAAACGCCGTCACTCCGCTGACAACCAACCCCACGATGAACAACGCCAGCGCCACCCGGATACGCCGCAGCACCCGCCGTGTCTCAAACGTTGGATCAATGATCGGATGCCGTTCCTCGTGCCGAATGATGCCTTACTGAAGAACGATTCTCGCCGCCGCGCAAATGCCCCGCCGACTTGCCGCCGGGCTGACCGTGGGGTACTGTCGGCCCGCCCGATGACCCTGTCGCGCCGCGCCGTTTTGCTGGTCGTTTGTTTCCTGGTCGCGGGAAACGCCCCGGCGCAATCCATCTCGTCTTCCGCGCCTTTCGCCGACGATGAGCGCACCGCCCGGATCGTCGAGCGGTACAAGGCGATGTTGCAGTCCAACCCCGCCGAGGGCGTGGCGTTGGATCGGCTCTGGAAAGCCTACGAGGAACGCAGCGCGACCTCTGCCTTGATCGATGAATATCGCCGCGCGGACCAGCCGTCCGCGCTCATCGTCTACGGCCATCTGCTCAAGCGCGCCGGCCGACTCGACGACGCGGCGGCAGCGTACGAACGCGCGGCGAAGGCCGATCTCGCCAGTCCACTGCCGGTCCTCGCGCAGGCGGAGTTGGCAACCGCTCGCACTCACCCAGCCGAGGCGGCGACCTATCTTGAGCAGGCGCTCGCCAAGGTTCCCGCCGCCGACCGCCGCCGAGCCGACTGGCTGCTGAAGCTCGGGGATGCCTGGCTGGCCGCCGGTCAGCCGCTGAAGGCCTCCGAGGCATGGGAACAACTGGTCGCCGCCGATCCCGGCAACCTCGCGTTGCGCAAACAGCTCGCCGTGAATTACGAAAAGAACGGCCTGCCGGACCGCGCGATCACCCATTACGAATACCTCGACCAGCACGCCGACCCCGCCGGCCGTGCTGCGGCTCTGCGTGAACTCGGCCGTCTGCACGAGGCGCGCGGAGATTTTGAACAGGCCAGGGATGCGCTCGAACGCGGCCTTGCCCTGACCGCGCGCGACAATTGGCTCTACGGCGAATTGCAAAGCCAGTTGATCCGGCTCTACCAGCGCGCCGGCAAGGTTGAGGAGTTGGAGGCGCGCTGGCGGGCTGGCGTGACGCAGAATCCCCGCGATCTCGGCGGCTACACCCGGCTTATCGCGCTCGCCGAAGCTCAGGGCGATCCCGTAGCAGCGCGCGCGTGGTTGGAGAAACTGGTGGCGCTCGCTCCGCGCGACCGTGAAAATACCCTCAAGCTGGCGCGTTTGCTATCCGATGCGAACGAGATTGATCGGGCGGCTGCGCTGTACGACGCGCTGCTCAAAATCCAGCCGGGCAATCTCGACCTCATCCTCGCCCGGGCGGATCTCGACCTGCGCGCCGACCGGACCGTCGACGCGGTGAAACGAATCGAGGACCGGCTCGCGCAAAACCCCGGCGACGAAACGTTATCCGTTCCCGCGTTGCAGTTCTTTTTGTCCCATCGTCTGGACGACGCGGCGGAAAAATGTCTGCGCGCGGCGGTGAGCCGACAACCAGGTGCGAACGAGCCTTGCCTGGCGCTCGCGAAGTTTTATCTGACCCGCCACCGGCCGGGCGAAGCACGCGACGTTCTCGAACGCCTCGCGCACCAGCCCGGCGATCCCGCTACGCAGTCCGCCCGCTGGTCCGCCGCCGCCGAGTTTCACAAGGATGCCAATGAGCCCGACGAGGCCCTCCGCTGCTGGAAGGAGGCTCTCGCTCTGCAACCCGCATCGAGCGCCCCGCTGACGGCCGTCGGCGAATCGCTCCTCGCGCGGGGAGACCTGGAAGCCGGCATCGAGCAAATGGAACGCGCGATGGCCGCCACCCCGGAAGGCCCCGTCCGCGAGGAGATCGACCGCAAGCTTTTCCAGGCGTTGGCGGATCGTTCGACGGCCCGGGACACCGCCGACGATGATCTCCCCGCCCGACGGCGCGAAGGCACCTTCCTCACGGACGCGTCCGGCCGGGTGATCGTCGTGGGACCGGGGTTTGTGACCGGCAGCCCTCCCCGCAAAACTGACGGCGGCGTGACGGGCGAGGCTGGGAGCGCGCTCGGCAAATATTTCGGTCAGATGGAAAAAGCGGCGCGGGAGAGGCCGACCGCCGGCGCTTATCTGCGGTTGGCGAATTGGAATCGCTGGGCGCACCGTCCGCGCGAGGCTGCCATCGCCACCGATGCGCTGCTCAAGCTCGCGCCGGACAGCGTGGCGGCGCGCGAAATCCTCGTGGAGAGCGACCTCAGCCTGCACCGCCACGCCGAGGCCATCGCGCGCTTGCGT
>CALMVM010000349.1 GCA_937873255.1 uncultured Verrucomicrobiota bacterium
TCGGCCACCCACACCTGGTCCGCTTGGTCCGGCGCGGGCACCTTGGCCAGCCAGTTCTCGGCCACGGGTTCTCGGTGGTTGCTCTGCGTGGTGGCCGGCCGCCACCGCTTTCGTTTCTGCTGGGGCGCGAGACGGCGCGCCCGGTTACGCCTCCCCCGTGGACTCCGAGAACCAACTCGGCTAACCTCCACCAACGCGCACACTCCGCCCGGTCCGCGAAACCGGTTCTCCCGCACTTTGTGTGGATCGAGCGGCACAACAGCATGGTCGGACGGTCCCGTACCTCTGAAATTACTCCCCGTTGGCGGGCGGTTCGCATCGGTTCCACACAAAGTGTGGAAGTGGGCCAACCTCCCGTCAATACGGAACAATCCCAGAGGGACAAACCTGTGCGGCAAGGCTGCTGTGCCGCTCGATCCACACAAAGTGCGGAAGAACCTTCTTACAGCGGTTTTCAGAAAGATTGAGCAGGTAACGGGAACTCGCAGTGCTTGAACCAGCCGCGCGCGTCCTGACTGGTGATCGTGGCCAAACCCGCGCCGATGGCGCTTTGAAGCGCGTCCGGGGAGCGCGCCTTGGCCTTGCGCAGGAACTGCTTGAGCTTGGCGAAGGCGTGTTCGATGGGATTGAAGTCCGGGCTGTAAGCGGGCATGAACCACAGGCGGCAGCCGCACGCCTCGATCTTGGCGCGGACTTCCTCGCTTTTGTGCACGGCCAGGTTGTCCATGACGACGGTCTGGCCCGCGCGCAGCACCGGACAAAGAAAGTGATCCAGGTAAGTGCCGAAGACCTCTTTGTTGGTGGCACCCTCCACGGTCATGGTAGCCAGCAGGCCATGCGGCCCCATAGCCGCCAGGATCGACGTGTTGGCTCCACGGTTGCGCGGAGCCTGTCCGAAGCAGCGTTGGCCGCGCGGCGCGTAGCCGTAGCGCGGGCACAGGGCCCGGTTCGCCCCACTTTCATCAACGAACACCAAGTCGGGCGCGTGCAAAAGCGCCGTGGCCTGCCAGCGCCACGCGGCGCGCTCGACCGGGTCCTGCTCGCTGGCACTCAGCGTCTTTTTTTGCGCGTGAAGCCCAGCGCACGCAACTCTCGCCAGAGGGTGGACACGCTCAGGCTCAAGCCCTCGCTTTTTTGCAGGTGCTCGACGCGCGCGGCCAGGTCCAGGTCCGGTTCGGCTTGCAGATGCTCGCGCAACGCTGCCCGGTGCTCGGCCAAGCGCAGCTTTTTGGGCCGTCCGCTGCCGTGAGTTGGCTCCAGAACCTGACCAGCTCGCCAAGCGCGTACAAAGCGACCCACGCTGGAGCGATCCAGCCCGTAGCGCCGCCCGGCAGCCACCTGGCTCATGCCTTCGATGATCACCGCCGCCACCGCCCGCTCCCGCAGATCCATCGAACACGCTTTCATCTGCGTGAGCTTACCACCTGCTCAGCCTTTTGGAAAACCGCTGTATCCGGGCAAGATCACCACTTTTTCCCCCACCCAAACCATCAAGGCTTGGTGGCAAACGCCAAAGGGGCGTCGGATGCCACGCGTGCTCATCCTATCCTGGTAGGCGGCGACCACCTGCGCCTTGAACTTCTGGCCGTAGCGCGGCCCCTTGGGCGAAAGCGTGAACGTGCGCCCGCACTCCAGGCAAAGCGCCCGTTGGGCTCCGCGTTGCGTGTGTCCGTTCTTCTGCAAACGCTCGCCTCCATAGAGCGGGCACCGATGAACCACCGTCGTTGAAAGCATCGGCGAACATCGTCTTGATCAACGCGAACTCGACATCGACTTAAACACTGCCGCTCTTCACCGTGTCGTTGGTTCTGGAACTTCCGCCCTCGGTTGACGCTCCAAGAACTTCGCCACCGCCTCGCAGGATTGCTGCACCTTGCGTGTATTCCACGCCCTCGCAATGTCATCGATCTCCGAGGGCGTCAGGTGCCACGAGAGCGGGTGGGTCAGCTTTCGTTCCTCCAGTTTCCGGCCGGAATGTTCCGCGAGGCTCTTGTTCCCGGGGTCCTTCTTTTCGTCCTTCGCGCTTTCATCGATTGCGTCCGCATAGGTGAATTGAACGCGATCTATCTTGACGGGCCCCGAGGCTCTTCGCAGAAGTTCGACCTCAAGATAATCCTGCGGCACCTGGCCGGCATCCATCGCCCCGAGCGCCATCATCAACGGCGCAAACGTCTGGAAGACCCACCCGTCCGCGCCACCGACCGGCTTGACGTCCTCAACCTCGCCGTTGCGAATCTCAATGATCAAAATCCGCGGCTCGTATTTCGGCGGATTGAACGGCACTTCCGACAAGGCTTCGTTGAGCCATTCCGTCAGCGATGCGACGCCCGAATTATTCGTGTAGCCACCGTCCGCCAAGCGCCAGTTGCACTCGCGGTCGTTCTTGTCGAGCACATTGCTCACCTCATCGAGATCGGCGCAGGGCGACGGCGACACGTATGGGAACGTGGCCGACAGGCGGGCGGCGGTCGCCACGCGCATCGTCAAGTGCACGTGATCGGCCGAGAACGCCCGCCAACCTAGTGGTGCCTCACTGCTGCTGGTCGTCAAAAACGAGGTGGTCGCCAAGAGGTAACGCCTGCCCGTATCGACATTCGAGGCGTTGAAGATCACCGCCGGGCGTTTTCCCGCCGCCACGTCGCCACGCCACGAGTCCAGCGTGGCGTCGTTGAGGCGCCTGGAATCCGCCATCATCGCGTCGCGTCCTTCCGTCGTCAGCGCGCCGCCGTCGCGGGCGATCTGCGCCGGAGCGTTCGCCCAGGCCTCCTGGAGCCACTGTCCCCGGTCGCTGATGGTTGACGGCACGTCACTCCGACGCCGGAGCGCCTGGCTCGCATCGAGGAAATACGGCACGACGGTGCGCAGAAAGTCCGGGTACACGAATCCTTTCACCGCCGGGTCCAAGCTCGAGGCCTCCGAATACGCGACCACGCGATCCAGGCATTCGTCGGTGATCTTGCCTTTTTTTAGATCATAGGCGTTGACGAAGTACATCGTTCCCACGCTTCCGCCTGACACCGAACTGATCAGCCGGATGCTGCCGGAAAACGATCGTGGCTCGCTCCCCGGCGGGCGCGTGCGGCAATACTGTTCCAGTCCGACGAGAACCTTCGTCGTCCACGCCGCGGCGTGGATCCCACCACCCGGCGCGGCGACCAGGATCACCACCGGATCAGGATCGGACCGATCGTAGGCATGCAGCACCTCGAACGGACTGTTCGCGGGCGCCGTGGGGCACACGGCGCGTTCCACCGCGTAATAATGCTCGCTGCGCCCGGGCCAGATACCTGGAAATGGCCAGTGTGCCATCGCGCCAAGGCAGAGCAGGACAAGCAGACATCCCGCGAGCGTGAGCGCCGGACACCGCACCAGCAGCGCCTGGTCCGAGATGGCTGTCTTGGAAAACCGGTCCGCCACCGCGCGCACCAGCTTGACGAGCAGCAGCAGCAAGGGACGGAAGCGCCAGTCCAGCCAGATCGCGACAGCCACGATGACGACCGAGATGATCGCAAGTGGGAGGAACATGCGCCCGGACCGTCCGACGAGAGTGACCCACGCCAGGATCGGCACGAGGGCAGGGACGCGGAAATAATCACACAGGAATGAACTGGCGGTGAACATCCAGCACCACAGCAGCGCGAAGAGGAACAGGCACGCCAAGGCATTGGCGTCGAAGTAGCCGAAGGCTCCATAGGCGCAAAAAAACACCGTCGTGGCGGCCATCGCGTACCCGTGCCCGGGATTTAGCCGATCACGACCATCCGGGTCACGATAGGCGTAGCCGGGCCCGAGTCCGCGCAGCCACGAAAATTTCCTGGGGAACGGGTAATTCCAGCGTCCGCCGCCAGCCGAGAGCAAATCTTCGAGAACCTTCGGCAGTCGCGGAAACACGATGTGGTCCCGCCTCGGATTTCGAAAGCATCGGTGAAGAAACACCGAGAGCGCGACCAGCCCGAGAGCGGCAACGTACCCCAACGCGCCGGGAAGGAGGACGGCCTTGAACAAATCGCCGTCGCGATGTTCCTGAACGTAAACCCGCGCGATTGCCGCCAGCGTTGCCAGCCCGAGCGACGATCCGACGGCGACGAGAGCCTTGCCCGGATACGTGTCGCCAAAATAGGCGACCCGGCCGATCTGGAATCGCTCCTCTCCGTAGACGAGGATGAGCCGGGCGGTGATCAGCGCGGTCCAGCCCGCCAGCGACGCCGTCACGCACGAGTTGAACGCTGCCAGTCCCTGCACATCGTACGCCCCGCGCAGCAAGGACGCTCCAAACGACAGGCCGGCGGCCGCGTAAGGGAATCCAACCGTGAAGATCGCGAGCAGGATCGGACCGCGCAGCAGGTACAAGAACGCCAGCCGGGAGGCTGGCGCGGGCGGACCTTGCGGCGCTGTGCCCTCGCCGGACCTTCCGCCGCCGGATTCCGATCCCGGTGACTCCGCCGGCTCTGGCGGCTGCGCATCCGGCGGCGTGTAATTCTCGGTATTTTCCTCCATGATTTTCCTCCGCGATTGGACCCGGGGGCGCGCGCCCTCCGGATTCGATGACGATCAGGGCGCCGGCAAGTCGTCCGCACCGTCGCGCGTCCCTTTGCCCGGCGGTGTCACCGGCCCCGCGACCGTCGGCGTGGTCCGGTCGACGGAACCTCCCGGCCAGAGCGCGAGGGTGCCCGCATCGGCTTCCTCGCGCCTGTCTGCCACTGTCCCGCCCGGCGTGGCGGTCGACGGCGTCGGGGGGACTGCGGCCGCAGTTTTCACTCCGCCGTTCGGGGTGTGGTCCGTCGTGCGGACCTTCGGCAAAACACCCGAGAGCGGAACCTCCCGGTTGGACTTCAGGATCAAGAGAATCGGGACCGCATCGTCGTCTTTGCCTTTCGCGGCCGTGGCGGCGCTGACTTTCTCGGCATCCGTCTCCCATCGCGCGACGACCCCCCGTGAGTTGCTTGCGATGCGCAGGAGCGCAGCGACGAGCGCCGTGTGCTTGGCGTTCTGGTCGGCGTTTTCAAAGCCCGAAGCGGCCGGCGGCAGGGAAAGATACGCGTGATTCATGGCGTCGGCCGTTCGCTCGATCTGCGACAGACACGCCGCCCAGTCCATCTCCAGAGATTTCGGCGGGAAGTCGGTTTTCGCAACGGCGTCACCGGTCGGCAGATTCTTCGGAAGCGCGCCTGTGGCCATCAGCGCCAATTTGTACGCTTCGAGTCCCAGCCGGCCGATTTCTTTCTTTTTCGGGTCCGCGTCCGATTCGTACGTCTTGAACGTGGTGCCGAGATCGTCTGCGGCCGCCTTGAGTTTGTCCGCGGCGCTCGCGATCTCTGCGAGCGCCGTCGCACGCGACTTCTCGCGCGCGCTGGTGGCTTCCGCGAGCGTGCCCGCGCGGTCTGGCAGGGCGATTTTTTCCGCGTAGACCCTTAGCCGGCCTGGCGCGTGGTCGACGATCGGCGCGTTGACGCCGCCGACCTTCACCGCCTCGACGAGGTCGAGACCGGAGCCTGCCAGCGTGAAGACCACCGCGTCGCCGACGGACACCTCCGAGGGCGTGATCATCCCCACCTCCGGGGTGGCGGACGGGAGCTTCATCGACTCGGGCAGCAGGAGGTCTCTACCCAACGGGATCGGCCAGCTCTGTCCGATCCCCTTCGCTTCGAGTTCGAGCACGTTGCGGCGCAACTCCTCGCACACCGGATCGAACCGGTACTGCGGCCCGGTCGCTTCCACCTTCTGGAAGTAGTGAAACATCTGCGCGACGTCCTCCGCCATGTTCAGGCGCTGCATCGAGGTCTCGCGCGCCAGCGGCCGCCCGATCCGCCGGAACCACGAGACCAGGGGCGGCCGGTCGTTGAGATGCCAGCGCGTGGAGACGTGCACGAGCAACCCGTAGCGCGACCCGTCCGTGCCGAGGATGCCCAGTGCCTTCAGGTCGGCGTCGTTGAGGACGATGGTCACCAGGGCCGGGAACGTCGTCGGGATCAGGACGTTGGCCGAGCCCGAGCTTTTCGCTGCCGGGTCTTTCAGCGCCTGGAACGACGGCGAAAACCGGAACCCCATGACCCGTCCGGTGCTGAACGTGTTCACCACCGGCTGCGCGGTGCGCGAGCGCGCGTCCTTCTGGAAGCGCGAGGCGAGCTTGAAGAGGTCGCGCGCTTTGATGTTCGCGTACTGCGTCGGGAACGCCGCCGCGATGTCCGCGGCGAGTTCATGGAAGCTGCGTTCGCTGTTTTGCGCCTCGATGGTCTGGGCGTCGATCAGCGGCAGCACGCTGAAAACCGTCGGCTGCCGCCGCTCGCAGTGCGGGATCGGCGCGTTCTTCACGCGGTCGTAGTACTCGATCTCCGCCGTGCATTCGCCGATGTAGTTGTTGCGCGTGCGCCAGCCGGGGTTGCAACTGACCTGCACGACCGCGAAGATCATCCGGTTGTAGCCCGGGTAGCCGTTGTCGCGCGTCATGATGCCTTGCAGGTTGGCGTGCATCCGGTCGCCGGCGGCGATGTTGAGCGCCTGGCGTTCCGAGATGCCGCTCGGTGCCGCGACGAGCGTCCCCGGCGGGGCGAAATTCGTGCTGCTCATCACCGACGTCGTCTGCGTCGAGGCGTTCGGCGCGGCGGGCGCGCCGCCGGAACTGGCCGTCGTGGTGGTGCTGGAGGTCGTCGTTCCGCCCGCTGCGGACGTGCCCGCCGCCGCCGGCAGGAAGGCCGTCCCCGGCGGGGTCGCCTCCAGCGCGATGCCGTTGCTCACCACCCGCTCACGGCTTTGTGCCACCGTCGCCTGCGTGCTCGTCCGCGCCCGCGCCAGCTCCTCCGGGAACGTCGGGATGTCGTTGACCTCTCCCAGCCGGAATTGCTCGTCTTTGACGACTACCACCGGCGCGGAAATCGTGATCAGCCCCCATTCCTCGACCTTGCGGCGAACCTTTTCCAGATAGCACGCCGCCCTGCGCGCATCCTCGCGCATGGCCGCCACGACCTGCTCGTCGCAGGTGGAGTCCATCGTGTCCTTGCCGTCGCGCTGCCTCAGCCGCTCACCCGCTCGACCCGGCGTCGCCGGGACGCAGACGATGCTCGCCCAGACCAGCGCCGCCGCGAGCCAGCCGGCCACGCGTCGCCCGGTCGCCGTGTGAAGTTCAAGACCTCGATTGCTCATACAAATTCTCTCTTCGCAACACGCTTCCCCGCGACCGGTTCAAGTCGCAAACGGCTCGCACCGTATCGAGTACGCGGCAAACACGCAACGAAAAAAATAGGCCAATCGTGGACCGTTTCCTCGGATCCCCGTTTTTGACTCCATCCGGGCCGTCCCGGGACACTCCCCGCCCGCCGGTTCCGCGACCAACGATCCGCCGACCAGGGACTTGCCGCGCCCGGTCCCGCGCCCCACTTTCATAAAAATCGGACTGGATGCGGGTTCGGCGGCAAGAGAAAACAATCTTGCCCAATGCCGACCCCCGTTGTTGTCCGCTGCTCGATCTCCACCGCTGAAGGCGGGTGGCAAATCGAGGTGACGGCACCCGCGGGGATAAGCCTGCCCCGGCCCCGGCGCGATGTCTCGCGCGTGGGATCGAGCCCGAACGGATTTCCGCTCCCGCCGGAGTCGGAGGTCCAAGCGTTGTTGACGGCGGACAAGGCACTCCTTCCCAAACTCAACGAGGACACCCTGCGCAAGCACTACGGCAACTGCCTGCGGGGCTAGCCGGAGAGCGGCCAGACCGCCGCGTTCGGCCGCTATCTGGCGGCGGTGCTGCTGGGGCCGGAAAATCTCCGCGTGCTCAACCCCGTTCAACCGTTGGAATTGCAGCTCCGCTTGGACCCGGCACTGGCGCCGGCGCTCGTGGGCTGGCTTGCGCGAATCAACCCCCTTTTCTCCGAACTGGCCAGCCCGGCCGGACAGGATCCCGGCAATCTCCTCCACCTGGCGGCGGACGGCGTGATGCAGTTTTTGTCGACCCGGTTCTCTCCGGCCAGCACCCCCGCGCGGGAGCCGCAGGCGGTGCGACCGCTGCCCCAAGCCCTCGCGCGCTGGGTCGAAACGGGCGTCTGCCAGGTCCGCGCGACGCCGCGCGAGCCGGAATTGTGGATGAACGAAAGCCAGCGCCACGCCGTCCGCCAATCCCTCGCCCGGCAGCCCGACCGCAGAGTGTCGTGGGTCGGCCTCATCCTCGCGCGGGCCTCCGAACATTTCGCCGAACTCTCCCGCGGCGAAACACTCGACCCGGCCCTGGCACGCTGGCTGCGCTTTGCCCGGCACGGCAGCGACTTCGACGCCATGGCCACGCTCATCGACGATCGCGTGCGCGCCGCCATCCAGGACGCGAAGGAACACGAACTGACCGCCGCGCCGGAGGCCCTGCGCTGGATCGAGCTGGCGCGCGAGTACATCCCGTGGTTCGGCGCGCCGGTCGAGGCCGCTGCGGTCTCCGCCTCCCGGAAGCTGGAGCTTTTCCACCGCCGCGCCAGCGACGTGCGGCTGCTGACGAACTACTTCAAGAGGCCGGCGCAGGACGAGGCGTTGCGCGCCCTGGTGGTGCTGGCGGACAGCGACGCGCCGTCGGCCGTCTGGGCGCTGCACTACGTGGGCCTGGGCGGCATGGGCAAGACGATGTTCGTGCGCCACCTCGTCAACGACCTGGCCCCGGAGATGAACCTGGCGGTGGCGCGCATCGACTTCGATCATCTCCACCCGGACTACCCCGCGCGCGCCGGCGCTCTTCCTCTTGAGCCTAGCGGAGGAACTGAACCTTTACGTCGAGAACAGCGAGGGCTTCCAGCAGTTCGAGCGGGCGGCGCGCAATCTGCACGCGGAGATCGCCACGATGCCCCGGCAGGAATTTACCGGCGACGAGGGGTTGTTGCAGCATCCGGTGTTCACGAGTCTGCTGGATCGGGAAAAACGGCGAGCGGACGCGGTCGCTCGGTCTGGAACCGGCCCGGCAGCTCGAATTGACGCGCGCCGTGGAGGATCGCTCCTTCGGCTTCGGCGACAGCCTGCGCGCCTCGCGCGAACCCGCCGACCTGGAACAATGCATCGAGTGAGCCGAGGCTGATCCCAGGCTGATCGAGGAAACCATCCTGCGGCTGCGGGCGGCCGAAGAGACCGCCGAGGCCGGGCGGAAGTGGGTGTTCACCCGTGCCATCTTGCACCTCTCCCGCACGCCGGAGAAGGTGCCTCCCTCGGTGCCGGCGGACAAGGCTGGCCAGCTGGCTTACCTGCTGCGGCACTACGGTCAAGGCGACCCGGAGCCGTCGTCCGAGCATGGGAGCCTCCACGCCATGGCGCGCGATCTCGGCGTGCGCCGCGCCGCACGGATCGCGGACCGGGAGGTCCGCCGCGCCGTTTTCGACCGTGACATCAAGCGCGCGTTGAACTGCACGGACTGGGCCATCGACTGGTACCGGGCCTGCAACGATCCCTTCGGCCTCGCGCTGAACAGGCTCGTCCAGGCCCTGCCGACCCTCGTTCCCGGGGCCGGACGCGAGCGCCGGCCGCTGGACGAGGAGACGGTGTCGGCCCTGTTGGAAATCGTCCGGTCCCGCCCGGCGGCGCGACGCGACGACGAGACCTCACCCCCCGCGAACCGCGAGTCGATTTTCGACGGCGAAGGGGTCGCGACGCGGGACACGGACTGCTCTGCCTCCGGTTGCAGACGGCCCGGTATTTGCAGGTCGCCGGGCATTCGGACGCCGTGGCGCGGACGGATTTCGCCGCCTCCCTGCAAGACCATTACCGCAGACATCGCGGCATGCCCTTGCCGGAAGACCTTGCCGCGTGTTCCCCGGGGCGGGGGGCGGTCGTCAGCTGAGGTAGACCAGGGGCGGCTCCTTCGGCCGGTCGATGCCGACGCTCGAGGCCGTTCACCGCCGCGGCCTGCTGGACGCCGTCGCGGCGCCGACCGAGGCCTCGGGCGG
>CALMVM010000350.1:0-290 GCA_937873255.1 uncultured Verrucomicrobiota bacterium
TCGCCGCCGCGACGCCGAGTGCTTAGAATGGCCTGAAACACCGACCGCCGCGATGTCGAAAGCCGCCATCAAGAAAACCCTCGGCTTCGCGGTGCAGGTGATCGTGACGGCGGCGCTGCTCGCCTGGATCTTGCACGACCCGCAGAAGCGCGCGCAGATGGCGTCGGCGTTGCGGCACGCCGATTGGCGCTGGCTCGCGGCGGGGCTTCTTGCCTACGGCGGCGTCGAGGCGCTCGCAGTGGCGCGTTGGAAAACGCTCCTGCACATCCAGCACTTCCGCATCGGCTGGA
>CALMVM010000350.1:340-4798 GCA_937873255.1 uncultured Verrucomicrobiota bacterium
TTTCTGACGTTCACGCCCGGGCTGGTCGGCGGCGACGTGGCGCGCGTTTATTACCTTGTCCGCGACCGCCCCGAGAAGAAGGCGGATGCCTTCACGGCCGTGCTGATGGACCGGGTGATGGGGATGCTCTCGCTGATTTTCCTGGCCGCGATCATCCTGGGGGCGCGCTACGAATGGCTGAGCCGCTCGCCGTTCGCGGCCGGACTCGTCAAGGCGGTCGCGCTCATTCTCGGCGGGGGGGCGGCGGCGCTGGTGATCGCGCTGGTCATCGCGAGGCGGGGCGTGCTCGACCGGCCGGCGGTGCCGGGGTTTTTGCGTGACATGGGCCGGGCGCTCGGGGAATTTTCCAGGGATTGGCCGCGCACCGTGATGGCCTTCGGCACCACGTTGTTCTCGCACCTGTGTTATTACGCGGCGTTCTGCTGCGCGGCGCGCGCGCTCCACGACGTGCCGCCGCCGGCCCCGCGCATGGCGGAGGTGTTCTGCGTCATGCCGCTTGAAAACACGCTGACCGCCCTGCCCGTTTCCTTCGCCGGCATCGGCCTGCGCGAATCCCTGTTTCAAAACCTGCTCCACGACCTCGCGGGGGTGGACGAAGGCGTGGGTGCGTTGATCGGCTCGCTCGGGTTCTTGACCAAGGCGTTCTGGAGCCTGCCGGGGGCGGTCGTGTTCATCTTCTACGGACTGGCCGCGCGCCGGCATCGGCCGTCGCTCCCCGCCGCAACCACGGACGAAGAAGATTACCCGCTCAGCGCGCCTCCGGCGGCCTGACCGCTTCCATGCTCTGAATAGCGGTCGCCAGATCGAACGCCCGCTGGAGCACGGCGTCGCGCAACGGCGGCTTGGGCGGCGGTTCGCCCCGGCGTTGCGCCGCCTGACGGTCCCGCGCGAGGTCGTACTCCGGATTGACCCCGCTCACGAGCGCGGCCTCGTTGAAACGTGCCCGCTCGGCCTCGAATACGAACGGCGCGATGCTCTTGCCCTGGCTGGCGAAGAAAACCGCCGCCTTGTCCGCGCGCGGCATCTTCACCGCGAGATCCGGCTTCACGCCCTGCGGAAAAATGCTCAGGTTCGCGGGCAGCACGACCTGGCTGACGGCGATGCGCAGAAGCGTGCCGCCGCTCAGGCGCAGGTCGGCGTATTCCACCGCCTGCCCGGCCGTGGTCGCGCCGATGACCAGCGAGCGATTATAGTTGCGGATCACGGCGGCAATCGTCTCGGCCGCGCCGGCCGTGTCGGCGTCCACGGCGATCAGGACGGCTCCGCCGAAGGCCGGGTCGCCGTTGGAGGTAAACAAGCGTTCCTGGTTGTTGCTGGGCTTGCGCAAGGTAAAGAGCGGCTTGCCCTTCGCCACGAAGCGGCGGATCACGTCGGCGGCCAGTTCGTAATCGCTGCTGCCGCCGGTGGCGCGCAGATCGAGCACGAGGGAGGGAAGTTTCTTGTCGCCGAAATCCTTGAGTGCTTTATCCAGATCGTTGAGATGATCGCGCGTCAACGCCCCGAGGCGGACGTAGCCGGTATGGTCGTCGACCGCTTCGGCGAAGAAGGCATCGGGAGCGGTTTCACCGGCCGGCGGGGCGGCCGGTCCGTTGCCGCCGGGTTTGGGCAGGAGCATCGCGCCGTGGTCGAGCCGGTCGAGCAACCCGCTGAGCGTGGCGCGGGCCACCGTGCGGTCGTCCACGTCACCGGGGCGCACGTAGTTGGCGCGCAGAAGGTTGACGGCTTCCTGCAACTCGCCCGGGTTGAGCGCGTCGACGAGCGTCTGCTGATTCTCGGCGGCCATGGCCGGCGGCGTGGGACTCGGTGAAGGCGAGGGCAGGGGAGTCGGCGCGGCGGTCGGCGCGGTCGGCGGAGGGGCGGCCGACGGCGGCGGGCCGGGCTGTTGGGCGGCCGCGAACGGCGTTCCCGCCAGCAAACCGGCACACGCGGCGGCCGATACCAATGAACGAAAACCGGGCGGCATAAACGCGCGCAGCTTAAGCGACCGCCCCCGCCGCCGCAATGTCGCGCCGCAGATAACGGCCCTCGAACGCGATGCGGTCGGCGGCGTCATACGCGCGGTCACGCGCCTCGCCGAGGTCGCGGCCGAGGGCGGTCACGCCGAGCACCCGGCCGCCGGAAGTCACGACGTTTTCGCCGTCCAGGCGCGTGCCGGCGTGGAAGACGAACAGGTCGTCGCTGTCCGGCGGGATCGTTTCAAGGCCGGTGATGATTTTGCCCGTTTCGTACGAACCCGGATAACCGGACGATGCGAGGATCACGCAAACCGCCGCGCGCGGGTCCACGCGCATTTCGACCTGGGGCAGGCGTCCGTCAATCGTCGCTTCTAGGATCGGCAACAAGTCGGACTGCAAACGCGGCAGGATCACCTGGGTTTCCGGATCGCCGAAACGCGCGTTGAACTCCAGCACGCGCGGGCCGGTCGGCGTGAGCATCAATCCGGGAAACAGCAGCCCTTGGAAGCGCAGCTTCTCGGCGTGCAGCCCGGCCATGAAAGGCTGCATGATCCCGGTTTCGACGCGTTGGGGCAGATCGTTCGGCAGGCTGATCGCCGGCGGGCTGGCCGATCCCATGCCACCGGTGTTCTCGCCGAGGTTCCCTTCGCCGACGCGCTTGTAATCCTGCGCCACGGGCAGGAGTCGATGGTGCGCGCTGTCGATCAGCGCGTGGAGGGAAATTTCGGGCCCGGTGAGAAATTCTTCGATCAGCACCCGCCGACCGGCGTCGCCGAAGCGGCCCGCGACCATCATCTCACGCACGGCCCGTTCGGCGGCGTCGCGGTCTTGCGCGATGATCACGCCCTTGCCCGTCGCCAGGCCGTCCGCCTTCACCACGAGCGGGTAGCTGCGCGTTCCGCAAAACGCCAGCGCGTCCTCCACGCGTTCGAACCGCCCGGCGGCGGCGGTCGGGATGCCGTGGCGAAGCAGGAAATCCTTGGTAAAAATCTTCGACCACTCCAGCCGCGCCGCCTCGCGCGTCGGGCCGAAGATACGCCGTCCGTCCGCCTGGAAACGGTCCACGATCCCCGCCGCCAGCGCGTCGTCGGGACCGACCACCGTCAGGTCGATGGATTTCTCGCGCGCGAGTTGCAGCAAGCCTTCCACGTCGGTGATTTTCAACGGGACGTTCTCGCCGCGCCGCGCTGTGCCAGCGTTGCCGGGGGCGCAGTAGATTTTTTTCACGTCCGGCGAACGTGCCAGTTTCCACGCGAGGGCGTGTTCGCGGCCGCCGCCGCCGATGATGAGGACGTTCATGACAACAAGAGTCGGGTAGGATGACGCAAACCGGCGTGGGAAAGGAAGCGCCGATTTTATCGAAGGATTTCCGGGTCGGCATGGCGCAAGGCCATCGTTTGCCGGCCGCCGTGCGTCCACCGGAACGAATCGCCGATGGCGCGGTCCATGAAGGCTTTCGCGCGCGCGGTTGCGGTCGGCAAATCGCGGCCGGACGCCAGACCGGCCGCGATGGCGGCGGAGTACGTGCAACCCGTCCCGTGCGTCGATATCCCCGGCAAAAACGGCGAGTCGAACTCGTGTGACCCGCCGCCGGGCAGGCAGAGCACGTCGAGCGCGGTCCCGCCGCCGAGGTGACCGCCTTTCATCAGGAACGCCGCACCGTGGCGGGCGACCAGTTCGCGGCCCGCCACGCGCATCGCGTCCGCGTCGCGGATGATCCGTCCGTCCAACAGCGCGCGCGCCTCGTCGAGATTCGGCGTGACGAGCGTTGCCAACGGGAAAAGTCGTTTGGCGTAAGCTGCCACCGCCGCCGGTTCGAGCAGGGCATCCCCGCTGGACGCGATCATCACCGGATCGACGACCAGCGGCGGGCAGCTCGCGGCGTCCAGCGCGCCGTACAGGTCGGCGACGAGTTCGATCACGGCGCGCGAATGCAGCATCCCGGTCTTGATTGCGCTCACGGGAAACGCCTCCAGCGACGACCGGATCTGATCGCGGATCACCCCGGGGTCCATCGCCTGGATCGACAACACGCGGCCGGGCACCTCGGCGACCACGCACGTCACGGCGGTCAATCCGTAGACGCCCAGCGCGGTGAACGTCTTCAAATCCGCCTGGACCCCCGCGCCGGCGGAGTTGTCGGAACCGGCGATGGTCAACGCGACCGGCGGGGAATTTTGGGCGGGCATCGCGACGACCGAAAAATTGACAAAGAGGGGTTCCGCGCCTTCCGTAACGTCTGGCGCGGCGCGCATTCGGCCGCACGACAGGAGATGAAAGACCGAGCCCCAGTCTATTTCACGACCCCGACGCCGTTGCAAGAGTGCGAAGGGCTCTCCGCGCGGGTGGACCGCGTGGCGCACGCGCCCGATTTTGACGCGCCGCCGGACCGGCCTCACCCGTTCGTGTACACGGTGACGGTGCTCAACGAGGCCGCGCGGCCGGTCACGATCAAGGCCCGCAAATGGGTCATCCGCGACCACACGACCGGCCGCTGCCATGT
>CALMVM010000351.1:0-2869 GCA_937873255.1 uncultured Verrucomicrobiota bacterium
ATGTTGACGTAGGCGTTGAGCACGCCCGCCTTGAACTTCGTGTCCTCGGCGGTGATCGCCAGCGAGGGCGCGGCGGCCACGATGGCGGCGCGGGCGTCGGCGTAGGGGAGCAGCCCGTTGAAATGCACGCGCACCAGCAACCGGCCCTGCGCGTCCTTCATGAGCAGCGCCGACAGGCCGGCCGCCTGGCGGTTCGAATAGGTGAGGCCGTCCGCGCCCTTGAACGTTTCCTTCACCAGGCGCGTGGCGGCGAGACGTCCGGGCGGCGTGCTCAGGGCGACGTTGCTTTCCACCAGTTTTTCGAGTCCGCCGGAGAGGTTGGCGGGCACCGGGGCCTTGGCCGATGCGGACAAGGCGGCGAGGGTGACTCCCGCGCAAACGGGGAGCGCCAGCGCGGACAGGGTCAAACGGCGGCGGAGACGGGCGACGAAAGAGCGATGGGTCATCATGGGGTCGGCTTGGGCTGGAAAGAGACGGATGGAGGCACATCCGCACGGACAGCCCTTTCCCCGGCCGGGGAAGAGGCTGCCGACATCGGATGAAAGCGGTGGATCAGGCTTTTTGCTGGCGGCGCACGCGGCGCACAAGCGCAAAGGTGGCGGCGAGGCCACCGAGGGCCAGCGCGGCGTTGGTCGTGGGCTCCGGCACGGCGGAGATCGCGATCCCGTAAGCACCGGTCTCGGCAACAAAGGTCTGGCCGTCGAAGGTAGCCAGGGTCGTCGGGTTGACGCCCGAAGCTGGCCCGCGCACGTTGGTCGTGGGCTGGTCCACCGTGAAGAGGCGTTGGCCGGCGCTGTTGATCGGCTCGTTGCCCGAGAGGCTGACGCCGAAATAGTACGTGCCCGCCGCGAGGAGGCCGGTCGTGAAGCCTCCCTGGAAGCTGGTGCCGCTCACGTCGTCATTGGCGATCAGGGCCACGCCGGTCGAGTTGAACAGGAAGATGGACGTATCGATCCCCGCGGTGCTGGAGGCCAGGAACCGCAGCATCGTGGGGGAGGAAAGCGTGAAGGAGTAGAGATCGGCGTCCGTCGAGGTGCCGATGGTGCCATTGATCTGCGTCAACCCCGTGGTGCCGTTGAAGGCACCCGCCGCCTGCGCGGTGGCGATGGTTTGGCCGGCGTCGCCGACCTCGGTGTAAACGACCGCCTGCGCGGAAGCCGCCAGGGTGGAGAGGGCTGCCGCCGTAAGCACCGCTTTGGCCGCTTTGCGTTTTCTTTGTTCCATAAAATGTCTGCTTGAGGACTGTTCGAACGATTGATGGCGACCTCCAGACAGAAAAGCCCGCCTTCCGACGGACCTTCCGCCGAATGCGTCACGCTGTTTCTCTCCATCTAACCCCGCATTGCCCCTCCCGGAAGAAGAACCGCGCCGGTGTCCGCCGTGAACGGTTGACGGATATCAATGTGAACAAGTGTTTACAACCCTTATTTTCGTTTGGGTCGGCGATTTTTTTGCCATGTAGTGCCCCAGCCTGTAGCGTCCACCCTGACAGTTTGGGAATTCCTCTCTGTTGTCGAGCGGTTTACGCCGATGGCTCCCGAGCCTGTGTCGGGTTGCATTTTCTTTTCGCGCGGGGAGGCGAAACGGCGGCCAACGTCTTTTTTGGCTTCCCTTGCGGCCCCGCGCCCGGCCATTTTGGGCGGCGTCATGCTCACCCCGCGCAACGTCCTGCTGGTCCTGGTGGGCGCGTTGCTGATTCCTCTGGCGGTGGCCGGCGGTCTGCGACCGGCGCTGGCCCTGCCGGCGACCGGCGTGGCGGGGGCGCTGGTCGCGGCGGCCGTAGTGGATGCGCTGCTGGGGTGGCGCCGCGCGGGGCCGGGGCTGGCGTTCCAGTTCCCGGAGATCGTGCGGCTGGCCAAAGGCCGGGAAGGCGGGGTGGAGTTCGTGGTCGCCAACAAGCGGAAAGGCAAGCCCGCGCGCGGTTTGCGTCTCGGCCTCGCGCTGCCCGACGCGATCCGCCTGCCCGACGACGAACTCGACATCCGGCTGGCTTCCGGCGTGGCGCGCACGCTTTTCACCTGGCCCTGCACGGGCCTGCGGCGGGGCAACCACCGGCTGGAGCGCATCTATTATAGAGAGAACTCGCCGCTGGGGCTCTGGAGCGTGCGGCGTTCGCAGGCGGCGGCGTGCGAACTGCGCGTCTATCCCGACCTGCGCGCCGAGCGCCGCCAGGCCGGGGCGGTGTTCCTGACGCGCCAGGGCCTCGGCAGCCACGCGCAACGCCAGGTCGGGCGCGGACGCGATTTCGAAAAACTGCGCGACTACGTGCCCGGCGACAGCATCGAGGACATCTCCTGGAAGGCGACCGCGCGCCGCCAGAAGCCGGTCAGCAAGGTCTTCCAGGTCGAGCGCACGCAGGAGGTCTACGTCGTCATCGACGCCTCGCGCCTGAGCGGACGGCCGGCGGAAGGCGACGGGACGGAGGAAACGGAGACGAACGACCCGGCGGAGGGTCGGCGGCGCGGAGAGGCCGTGCCGACGATCCTGGAACGCTACGTTTCGACGGCGCTTTTGTTTTGCCAGGCGGCGGAACGGCAGGGCGACCTGTTCGGGCTGGCGACGTTCGCGTCGGGCGTGCGGACGTTTTTGCGCGCGAAAAACGGCGCGGCGCACTTCGACGCCTGCCGCGAGGCGATCTACGCGTTGGAGCCGGCGGCGGTCAGCCCGGATTTCGACGAACTGACGACCTTCCTGCGCCTGCGGCTGCGGCGGCGGGCGCTGCTGGTGTTTTTGACGGCGCTCGACGACGCGTTGCAAGCGGAGGCGTTCACGCGCGCGGTGGAACGCATCAGCCGCCAGCACGTCGTGATCGTCGGCAGCCTGCGGCCGGCGGGGGTAGCCCCGTTGTTCACCGACGCGGACGGCGGCG
>CALMVM010000351.1:2879-4094 GCA_937873255.1 uncultured Verrucomicrobiota bacterium
TCGGCGGCCATCTCCAGTGGACCCGGCTGGGTGAGCGCGAACTCCTGCTCCGCCGCGCGGGCGTGCGCGTGGCGCTGCTCGATCCCGAGCGGATGACCGAGCAACTCGTCGGCCAGTACATGAACGTCAAACGGCGGCAGTTGATCTAACGTCCGCCGAGCAGCCGCAGCGTCGCCGGGTCCGGTCCGGCCGGGTAAAACCGCGCCAGCAATCGATGGAACACGCTGCCTTCCTCCGACACGGCGGCAAACAACGTCGCCGACGAACGCAGCTTCAGGTCGTCGGGCGTGCCGAAGATTTCCGTGGCTGAGCGATCCTCGTGCACAAGTGCGGCCCGCGCGCAGGCCCGTAGCCGCTCACCCAACACCGGGTGGGCGAGATAGGCGCGGGCCTCGCCAGCATTTTTGATGGCGTAGTGCCGCGCCATCTCGCTGAAACCCAGCCCGTCGATTTGCGGGAAAATGTACCACATCCAATGCGAACGCTTGCGGCCGGCGGTGATCTCGCGCAGGGCGGTTTCGTGGTCGCGTTCCTGCGCGAGGACGAAGCGTTGGAGATCGTGGGGGTCGTTCATGAAGGGGGATCGCTGAACGCCTGCGGCGCGGATTTTACTTCACCGCCAGCGCGGCCTCGATGGCCTTGAGCACCTCGGGATCGTCCGGCTTCTGCTTGGGCTCGAACCGGGCGAGGATGTGCCCGTCGCGGCCGACGAGGAACTTGGTGAAATTCCACTTGATGTCGCCCGGGTACGGCGAGGACGGACCGGCGAGCTGGACGTAGAGCGGGTGGCGCGTCTCGCCGTTGACATCGAGCTTGTCGAACAGCGGGAACGTCACGCCGTACGTCCCGTGGCAGAACTCCTTGATTTCCGTGGCCGTGCCCGGTTCCTGGCTCTTGAACTGGTTGCAGGGGAAGCCCAGCACCACGAACCCCTGGTCCTTGTATTTCTCGTAATCCTTTTCCAGCGCGGCGTACTGCGGGGTGTTGCCGCATTTGGAAGCCACGTTGACGACGAGCATGACCTCGCCCTTGTAGGGCTGGAGGGAGATTTCCTTGCCGTCGATGTCCTTGAGCGGCAATTCGTAGATCGAGCCGCCCGGCGCGGCGACGGACAGAGGCAACAGCAAGGCCAGCGCGCCGAGCGCCGCGAGGAGGGAGGGGATTTTCATAATGACGAATGACGAATGACGAAGCGCAGAGAGTGAGGACCAAGGA
>CALMVM010000351.1:4104-6115 GCA_937873255.1 uncultured Verrucomicrobiota bacterium
GTTCTCCCTCTGACCTTCGTCATTCGTCATTCGTCATTCCCCATCGTGATCATCGACCTCGAACGCTTTGTCGCCTCCGAGCGCAGCTATTGGAACGAACTCGAATCCCGCCTCGATACCCTCGAACGCAACGGTTCGCGCCACGGCGGCCTCGACCTCGCCGCCGCCGAACGCCTCCATTACCTCTACCAACGCGCCGCCGGCGACCTCGCGCGCCTGGACACTTTTTCCGCCGAACGCGACCTGCGCCGCACCCTCGGCGCGCTCGTGGCCCGCGCGTACGCCGAGATCCATTCGAAGACCGGCCGTGCGCGGGGTTTCGACTGGACTGCGCCGTGGCGCTGGCTGGCGGGGACGTTCCCGAGCACGTTCCGTCGGCACGTCGCGGCGTTCTGGCTGGCGGTGGCGATCACGCTGGTCGGCATGGGCTTCGGGGCGTTCGCGGTGGCCATCGACCCGGAGGCGCGTGCGGTGACGATGATCTGGGGCCACGAACAGACCACGCCCTCGGAACGCGTCGCCAGGGAACGGGAAGACCAGGGCAAGCGCCTCCAAGGACACAAGGCGTCGTTTTCCGGTTTCCTGATGGCCAACAACATCAAGGTGTCGGTCACGGCGATGGCCCTCGGCCTGACGTGGGGGGTGGGCACCGTCGTCATCCTCCTTTACAACGGCGTGACCACCGGGGCGATCTGCTTCGATTACCTGCACGATGGGCAGGGGACGTTCCTGGCGGGCTGGCTGCTGCCGCACGGGTCGATTGAGTTCCCCGCCATCCTCATCGCCGGGCAGGCCGGGCTGGTGCTCGGCGGCGCGATCATCGGCTGGGGCCGGCGGGTGCCCTTGCGCGAACGGTTGGTGGCAGTCCGCGCGGACCTAGTCACGTTGATCGTCGGCGTGGCGTTGATGCTCGTGTGGGCGGGGATCGTGGAGGCGTTTTTTTCGCAATACCACGAGCCCGTGCTGCCGTACTGGCTCAAGATTGTCTTCGGGTCGGCGGAACTGATCTGTCTGACGGCGTTCCTGGCCGTGGCCGGGCGGGGAGAAAGGCAGAGGGCAGAAGGCGGAAAGCGCACCGCTCCCCGGGTTCGTTGAGGTGTCGGGCTGCCCGCCGCAGCGCGGAATCTCAACCGACCTGAGCATTCCACCCGGCGATGTTCTGGCCGATGCGCCACAACACGCCGCTCGGATCGATCAAGACAAAGTCACGCATGCCCCACGGCCGGTCTTCCGGCGGCAGGCAGCGCACCCCGTAACGGCGGGCGATCTCGCCGGTCTCGACGTGTCGCCACCAGGCTTCCACGTCGTCCACCAGCAGGTGCATCATGAAATTTTCGGCGTGCTCCCGCACATGGAATTTCTGGAGCAGAAAACTCGTCGCTCCCGCCCGCAGATGCGCGAGGTCGTCCGAGGACCAAGCCACGGTGAAGCCCAGGTCTGTGTAAAACCGTTTCGACCGCTCGAAATCCTTCGCCGGCACGAACGCCTTGATCTCGACCGCTTCCACGGGAGCCGGGCGTTTTGTTCCTACGGCACCACCGGCTTCGTCTGCCGGTACTTGCCCTCCTTCGACTGCTTGCTCAGCACCTCGAACAACTCGTGCAGCCGCCGTTTGCTGAGCTGGTTGAAGACGAACGCCGGGATGCCCCCGCCGCCGTCGGTAAATAACGTGTACGTCCCCTGCGTGTGCTCGCCGCCGTCGATGGGTTCGAGCACCCACGACCCCTCGTTGACGTTCACGCGCACGGTGCCCGATTTCTCACCGGGGCCGCGTTCGTTGGCGGCGTTCCAGTGGCTGCCGTAGACCATCGAGTTGCCTTCGGCCTTGTGGCTGTCGTCCTTGATGAGCAGCGTGTAGTCGCGCGGGTCGATGATGGGCGGGGTCATGCGCGTGTAGACGGCCATCGTGCGCTTGGCCGGGTTACGCCAGAGCAGCTTGCTCTCGACGATGTAGGGCATGAACGACGGGTAATTTTCCACGTCGTCGAGCACGTTCTTGATGACCCAGTTC
>CALMVM010000352.1:0-2166 GCA_937873255.1 uncultured Verrucomicrobiota bacterium
ACCGCCTCCGGAATGGCGACCGGAGCAAGAGGGGTTTTGAGTGTCCAACGGGGCACCGGGTCGGAAGCAGGAAAGTTTGCGGAGCCGTGCTTGGTCCAATGACCCGGGTCGTGCAGAAGTGTTTGGAAGCGTTCAACACCCCGAACGACCTTCATTTCAGGCGCATCGCATGGTTGTCCCGTGGAGGGGGAGTTGCCGACCCATTCCTGTTTGCGGACCGGTCGTGTGATCGTCCGCTGGCATGATGCCAGAAATGCCGGGTCGGCGTGCCGAATCCGGCTCCCTGTTCGCTCGAGGTTCAGGATGGGAACAGGCATCGTATTCACGAGCAGCCTTTCGACCACGGGAAACCGGCCGCCGTAAGTTGCCAAAGGGAGCTTGCCCGGCATCAGGGTTTTTGGTAGAACATCGGCATGCACAGGGAGATCGTCATGCCGATCATCTGGCTTTGTCTGGGCGCGGTCGGCAAAATGATCGGCGACCCCAAACACCGGGGCACGCTCGGATTTGCCCTCGGTTTTTTCCTCGGTCCCATCGGTTTGTTGATCATCAAACTCCTGCCCGCCAAACAGCTACCGGCCATGTACGATCCGCAGGCCTGGGTGACGGGTCGGCATCCACGCCGCCCGCTGCCCACGACGCGGCCGGCCAGCCGGGTGGGACGGACGTTGGGGATCGTCTTCGCCGGAATCGTGCTGGTCGGAATGATCGTTGGCATGGTGGCGGTCGCCCCCCGCGCCGCGAGCGATGAGCACGTGGTTGCCACGCCACCCGCCGCCACGCCCGGGATGACGCCGCCGCGCATCGTTTCCGGCGCTGCCAAGCCGGCGCCAGCGTCGCTCGCCGTGGACGATATCGACGCGCGCGACCGAAGGGCCGGCCGCGTCTGGGTAAAGGGCTATCTCGACAAGAACGGAAAGTACGTCGAGGGGCATTACAGCAAATAAATCCGGAGCCCCGGTCCCACCGGCGCACGGTCACGACGTTACTGGAAGAATTCGCGCGGTGCGTCGGCATGTCCCGCACCTTCCAAAAAGGCATTGGACAAGATGCGGGACCACTTGCCGACCAGCATCATGCTGCCGGGAACTACCGGGCGACTTCGTTTGCATAGGCGCTGTTGAGCTTGCCGAGTTGTGTCGCCAGCAAGCTCAGGAACAGACCGACATCCGTCACCACGCCCACCGATTCGATGGAGCCGCGGTCGGCCAGTTTCGTGACGACGGCGGGGTTGATGTCCACACAGACCAGCCTTACCCCTGCTGGGGTCATGTTACCCACCCCGATGGAGTGCAGCATGCTGGAAAGCATCAGGATCATGTCTGCCCCTTTGATCAGGCGGGCATAATCGGCCTGGGCCTGGATCAGGTCCATCACGGTGTCGGGCAGCGGCCCGTCGTCGCGGATGGAACCGGCGAGCGAAAAGGGCACGTCGTTGCGTACGCATTCGTACATGATTCCCCCGCGCAACGCGCCCGCCTCCACGGTCTGCGCGATGCTGCCGTGCTGGCGCACCGTGTTGATGACTTTCAAATGATGCCGGTGCCCGCCGTGGACGGACACGCCGCGCTTCATGTCCATGCCCAGGGAAGTGCCGAGGATATTTTGCTCCATGTCGTGGACGGCGACGGCGTTGCCGCCGAGCAGGACGTGGACGTAGCCCTCCCGGATCAGCCTCGCCAGGTGCTCGCCGCCGCCGGTGTGGACCACCACGGGGCCGGCCACGACCACCGCTTTGCCACCCTGATCGCGGATGCGGCGCAGTTCCCAGGCGATCTGTTCGACCACGAGTTCCACCTTGCGCTCGCTCGACACCCCTGCCCCCATGAAGCTAAATTCCTCCGCCGCCGACCCGCCCACCTCGGTGAGGCTGCTGTCGCGCGACTCCGTTTTGCGCGTCATGCGGATGCCTTCCACGCCAACCACCACCCGGTCGCCGACCCGCAGGTCTCGGATGAGCCGGCACTCCGCGCGTCCCTGCGGACTGACCACGATCACCCCATCCATGCGCTGTTGCTCCACGCGCACCCATCGGCCGTTCAGCCAGACCTCCGTCGGATAGATGGTCGTGACGGAAAAATCCGCCGGAGCGACCCCTGCCTGGGTAACACCCTCCAGTCGGAGAGCGCTCTCGCCCGGGGACGTGGTTTGTCCCGCGCCGAGGAC
>CALMVM010000352.1:2176-5738 GCA_937873255.1 uncultured Verrucomicrobiota bacterium
TTCCAACGCCTCTGCGGACGGCGCGGAAACCTTCAGCCGGGCGCTGGAAACACTCTGACGCTGCCGGCCGAGGTTGAATTCCAGGATCTGGAAACTCCCCGCCCCTTCCACGATCAGGTCGAGCGCCCGGTCAAGCAAGCCCGAGTCGAGCAGATGCCCATCCAGCCGCACCTCCCGGCTCTCGACGGTAGCAATCGGCCGGGTGTCGGCACGTTCTGCCTCGTCCAGGCGTAGGGTCAGACATTTGGCTGCGCCCCCGGCCTTGATGAACTCCGAGAGCGGGGTTTCGAGCAGTTCGAATCCGGCGGCCCCCAAGGCGGCCCGTGCCTCCGCGCTGGCTTGGTTGACGATCAGCTTGTGACCGACGTTGACGGCGTTGCAGAGGAAATGCACGGCGTCGGGCTCCGCCACCACGATGCGCTTGGCGGCGGGCACGCGGCTTTCGATCAACCGGTTGGAATACGCGTCGAACGCCGCCGGATAGTACAGCAGATAGCCGTCGACGAGCGGGCAAAAGCAGGTGTCGAGATGGTAGAAACGCTTGTCGATCAGTCGCAGGGAAAGGACCTCGATGCCGAGCCACCGGGCCAGCAGCGGGTGGGAGTCCAGCTCGGTGCGCGGGCCGTAGCCTGCCCACAGCCAGCGTCCTTCCCGGTCAAGCAGGGCGTCGCCCGCGCCCTCGAACGGCAGATCCTCGGGCAACTCGTGGACGGTGAACCCGGCCTGCTCGAACCACGCCTTGAAGAACGGTTCCTCGCCTTGGCGTTCGGGGTGGAAGAAACGGCTGAGCACCACGTTCCGGCCCAGGATCAGCCCGGCGTTGGCGGTGAAGACCAGATCGGGCCAGCCGGGCTGCGGGGGGACGAGTTCGACTTCGGCATGTTCCCGGAGCAATTGTTCGAGTCGCCGCCACTGTTCGGCGGCGCGGGTTTGCGAGGTGCGGTCAACGTTGCCTTCCATCCAGGCGTTGATCACGTAATCCACCTGGTAAAAGTCGGGTTGGCACATCAAAAAACGGGGGGTATTTGACATGCCGGAAGCTAACCCCGGGCACTGCTTTGGCAAAGCGGCGAGAACTCGCGAGTCGATCAGAGCGACACGAAGCGACCCCGGTCCGGCTCATGGCGAAAGGAGTCGCTGCAATGTTCGACGAAACGACACCGCGATTTCCTCTCGGCGGTGGTGACGCCCGGCCGAGACTTTCTCCCGTCCACCGACCCAGACTTTGTCCACGGCGTACCCGGATCGTCCGCCGAAGACGAAACGGTCCAAAACCGCGTCTCCCCGTTCCCGCGCGGCGAGCGACGTGTAATCGCATCTCAGACTCACCACGTCCGCCGGGTTGCCCACGCCCAGGCCGTCGGCCGGGTCGGAAAGCGCCGCGCTGCCTCCCGCCAGCGCGAGGTCGTACAAACTCCGTCCGCTCGATCTCCCCTGCGCGGCGGCGAGAACGTTGCGCCCGAGGCTTGACAGACGCTGGGAGTATTCCAGTTGGCAAAGTTCCGCCGCCGCGCCGATGGCCACGTTGGAATCCGTTCCGAAGCCGATCTGTCCGCCTTGCGCGAGGAACGGCACCGCCGGAAAGGTGCCATCGCCGAGATTCGCCTCGGTGACAGGACACAACCCGACCGTCGCGCCGCTCCGAGCCAACGCGTCGGTTTCCTCAGGCGTCATGTGCGTGGCGTGGATCAGGCACCAGCGACCGTCAACCGGCGCGTTGTCCAGCAGCCATTCCACTGGCCGCGCCCCGGTCACGGCCACGCAATCGGCGACTTCCTTGGCCTGCTCGGCCACATGGATGTGGATCGGGCCTTCCTTGTCCAGAGCAACGATCCGCTCCAACTCGCCGGGCGTCACCGCGCGCAAGCTGTGCGGGGCCACTCCGACCGTCGCGCGGGGCAGCGTGCGCACGCACCTCGCGGCGTTCTCATAAAGCCGCGCGAATTCGTCGGGCGAGGTGACGAACCGGCGTTGGCCCGTCGTGGGCGGGAGACCGCCGAACCCGGAGTGCGCATAAAACGACGGCAGCAGCGTGAGTCCGATCCCGGTGGCCGCCGCCGCGCCGCAAATGCGCTCGGCCAACTCACCCGGGTTGTCGTACGGCTTGCCGGCGCAATCGTGGTGAACGTAGTGGAACTCGCCCACCCGGACGAAGCCGCTTTCCAGCATTTCGACGTACGCCTGCGCGGCGACGGCCTCCATGTCTTCCGGGGTCAGGCGATCCAGAAAATGGTACATGATTTCGCGCCACGTCCAGAAACTATCCGACGCCGGTCCGCGCACCTCGGCCAGACCGGACATGCCGCGCTGAAAGGCGTGGCTGTGTACGTTGGCCAGCCCCGGGATGCCCACCGAGCCGCGCTCGTCGCCGGGTTCCGCCGCCACGCCGTGCTCGACCCGCGAGACGTTTCCGTCCGCAATGGTCAACCGGACGCGTTCCTCCCATTTTCCTGCGACCAGGGCAGCCTCGAACCAGAGGCGCAGGATGGGAGAAGCATTGACCGTCTGATTCTCGGACGTGACTTGCATGGGCGTTTCGGGCAGCATAACGGATCGCCCGGAAACGCGACAGGAATGATGGAAACAAACGCCAGCCACCACGTTGGGACGCGTTGCTGGCGCAATGTCCGCCTAATTACCTTGCGCGAGGATCAGCCGGGACTTGGGTGGTGCGAGCACGGTGCGGTGGTCGTTCGGGACGGACGGATCGTGTACGCCGGGCCGGCTGCCAACGCGGAACCGTCGGCCTTGAGCGAGGCGGATATGATCGACGGGGAAGGACGGCTGCTCACGCCCGCGCTGGTCGATTGCCACACCCATCTGGTCCACGGCGGGGATCGGGCGCGCGAGTTCGAGTGGCGATTGGCGGGCGCGACCTACGAACAGATTGCGCAGGCCGGGGGTGGCATCCTGTCGACGGTGCGCGCGACCGATGCCCTGGACGACGACGAATTGCTCGCCCAGAGCCTGCCGCGCCTCGACGCCTTGCTGAGCGAGGGCGTCGGCACCGTTGAAATCAAGTCCGGCTACGGACTGACGGTCGCCGGAGAATTGAAGATGCTGCGCGTGGCCCGGCGTCTCGAATTTTTGCGGCCGGTGCGGGTCCGCACGAGCTACCTCGCCGCCCACGCCACACCGCCGGAATACGCCGGGCGCAAGGGCGATTATCTCGCCGAGGTCGTGCTGCCCGGTCTGGAACAGGCGCACGCCGAGGGTCTGGTCGATGCGGTCGACGGCTTCTGCGAAGGCATCGCGTTTTCGCCGCAGGAAATCCGCCGCGTGTTCGACCGCGCCCGCGAACTCCGCCTGCCCGTGAAACTCCACGCGGAACAGCGGTCCAACCTCGGCGGTGCGCGGCTGGCAGCCTCTTACCGTGCGCTCTCGGCGGATCATCTGGAATATCTCGACCCGCCGGACGCGACGACACTCGCCCGCGCCGGGACGGTGGCCGTGCTATTGCCCGGCGCTTTCTACACGCTCCGGGAACAGCAGGTCCCGCCGGTGCAAGCGTTGCGCGATGCCGGGGCACGCATGGCCGTCGCCACGGATTGCAACCCCGGCA
>CALMVM010000352.1:5748-9771 GCA_937873255.1 uncultured Verrucomicrobiota bacterium
CGTCGCCGCTGACTTCGCTTTTGCTCGCGCTGAACATGGCCGCCACGTTGTTCGGCCTGACCGTGGACGAATGCCTGGCCGGGGCGACCCGCGAGGCGGCCCGCGCGTTGGGTTTGCTGGCGGAAACCGGAACCCTGGAAGCGGGAAAGGCCGCGGACTTCGCGCTCTGGAACGTGGCGCGACCGGCGGAACTCGTGTACCGCCTGGGGCTCAATCCGTTGCACCAGCGCGTCCACCGGGGCACGGTGGTGAACGTATGAGCATCGTTCTCCAACCGGGTTACGTCCCGCTTGCCATCCTCGAAACCGTGTACCGGACGGGGACGCCGGCGCGCCTGGACCCGTCCGGTGACGCCGCCATCGCGGCGGGAGCGCGGCGCATCGCCGAGATCGCGGCGGGTGATCAACCGGTCTACGGGATCAACACCGGCTTCGGCAAATTGGCGAGCATCCGCATCGGCGCGGCCGATGTGGCCACGCTCCAACGCAATCTGATCCTGTCCCACTGCTGCGGCGTCGGCGCGCCGCTGTCGGAGAACATCGTGCGGCTCGTCATGACGCTCAAACTGATCTCGCTGGGGCGCGGCGCTTCGGGCGTGCGTTTGGAAATCGTCCGACTCATCGAAGGCATGCTGGAGCGAGGAGTCATTCCGGTCATGCCCGAGAAAGGGTCGGTCGGTGCCTCGGGTGACCTCGCACCGCTCGCCCACCTGAGCGCGGTGATGATGGGTGAAGGCGAAGCGTTCGTCGGCGGCGAGCGTTTGGCCGGATGTGAAGCTCTGCACCGCACCGGGTTGGAACCCGTGGTGTTCGCCGCGAAGGAAGGGTTGGCTCTCATCAACGGCACGCAGGTCTCGACGGCGCTCGCGCTGGCGGGCTTGTTCCAGGCCCACCGCGCCATCGGGGCGGCGTTGATCACCGGGGCGCTCTCGACCGATGCCGCCATGGGATCGCCCGCGCCGTTCCGCGCGGAAATCCACCGGCTGCGCGGCCACCAGGGGCAGATCGACACGGCGGCAGCCCTGCGTGGTTTGTTGGAAGGTTCGGCGATCCGCGAGAGCCATCGCCAGGGAGATGAGCGCGTGCAAGACCCTTATTGCATCCGCTGCCAGTCCCAGGTGGACGGCGCGTGCCTGGACGTGCTGCGCTTCGTGGCGCGGACGCTGAGGATCGAGGCCAATGCCGTGACGGATAATCCCCTCTTACTCTCCGATGGGTCGGTCATCTCCGGCGGCAATTTCCACGCGGAACCCGTCGCGCTGGCGGCCGACCAGATCGCGCTCGCGGCGTGCGAGGTCGGAGCCATCGCGCAACGGCGCATCGCGCTGCTCGTTGACCCATCGATGAGTTACGGCCTGCCGCCCTTCCTCACGCGCAAGCCTGGACTCAATTCCGGGTTGATGATCGCAGAAGTCACCTCGGCGGCATTGATGTCGGAGAACAAGCAGATGTCGCACCCGGCTTCGGTCGATTCCACGCCCACCTCGGCCAACCAGGAGGACCACGTTTCGATGGCCTGCCACGGCGCGCGGCGGGTGCTGACCATGACCGAAAATCTGTTCGGCATCATCGGCATCGAAGCGGTGACCGCCGCGCAGGGAGTCGAACTACGCGCTCCGCTGACGACCAGTCCGCGTTTGCAGCGGGCGCTGGCAGCGATCCGCGCTGTCGTGCCCACTCTGGAAGAAGACCGTTACATGGCGACCGACCTCGCGGCCGCCACGGAACTGGTCGCCTCCGGAGCACTCAACTCGGCGGTGGACGCCGGCATCCTGCCGGCATTGGAGGACAAGTGATGAACGTGGTGGAAATCGAACGCGGCGACTCCCCCGTGATCCTCGGCTTCCCGCACACGGGCACCGCGTTGCCGCCCGACGTTTGGGAAAAGCTCGACGAGAATGGCCGCCTGCTGGCCGACACGGACTGGCATCTCCACACGTTGTATTCCGGGCTGCTGCTCGGTGCTACGACCGTGCGCGCGACGTTCCACCGCTACGTCATCGACGCCAATCGTGACCCATCAGGAGCAAGCCTGTATCCGGGTCAAAATACCACCGGCTTGGTTCCGATCACCGATTTCGACGGCAAACCGATCTGGCGCGCGGGTCAGGAACCCACCGGGGACGAAGTGGCCGCGCGGTTGGCTGCTTTCCACGGACCGTACCACGCGGCGCTTTCCACCGAGATTGCGCGTGTGAAAACGATCCACGGCGCAGCGGTCCTGTACGATTGCCATTCGATTCGCTCACACATTCCTTTTCTGTTCGAGGGCACGCTGCCGGATTTTAACGTTGGCACTGGTGCGCCACGGACGCTCACGAAGGAGGAGCGACCGCAGTATCTCAAGGAACTCGGCCGGCGCGACCTGCCGGGAACGTGCTGTGACGCCATCGAGTCCGAGGTGATGAAGGTGGTCCGCGCCGCGTCGGGTTATACGAGCGTCGTGAACGGTCGTTTTAAAGGAGGCTGGACGACGCGGCACTACGGTCAGCCCGAGCAGGAGAACGTCCACGCCATCCAGATGGAAATCGCGCAATCGACCTACCTGACCACGGAAGCGCCGCCGTTCGCTTATGACGAGCGAAAGGCGAGCGCATTACGCGTGCATTTGAAAACCCTGCTTGCCCGGATCGAAACGGAGGCCTTCGATCTGTAATCCTAACCTACCCACCCATGACTAACTCGCACCATGACACCCGGGAGGTCCGCGCGCCGCGCGGCTCCACGCTCCACGCCAAAAACTGGCTGACCGAAGCCCCCCTGCGGATGCTGATGAACAACCTCGACCCCGACGTGGCCGAGAACCCGCACGAACTCGTGGTCTACGGCGGCATCGGACGGGCCGCGCGCACCTGGCAGGATTTCGATGCCATCGTCGCCGCCCTGAAAGCATTGGAGAACGACGAAACTCTGCTGGTCCAATCCGGCAAGCCGGTCGGCGTGTTTCGCACCCACCCGGACGCGCCGCGCGTCTTGATTGCCAATTCCAACCTCGTGCCACGCTGGGCCACCTGGGACCACTTCCACGAACTCGACCGCAAGGGACTCGCCATGTACGGGCAGATGACCGCCGGATCGTGGATTTACATCGGCACGCAGGGCATCGTGCAGGGTACCTACGAAACCTTCGCCGAAGCCGGCCGGCAGCACTACGGCGGAAGCCTCCGGGGCCGATGGATTCTCACGGCCGGGTTGGGCGGCATGGGCGGGGCGCAGCCGCTCGCCGCCGTCATGGCCGGAGCGTGCTGTCTGGCCGTGGAGTGCAATCCGGCCAGCATCGACTTTCGTCTCCGCACGCGCTATCTCGACGCGCGGGCGGATTCGCTCGACGAGGCTTTGGCGACGGTCGAAGGCTGGACGAAAAGGGGTGAGGCGAAATCCGTGGGTCTGCTCGGCAACGCGGCGGAGATTTTGCCTGAATTGATTCGACGCGGCGTCCGCCCGGACATGGTCACGGACCAGACCTCCGCGCACGACCCCGTCAACGGTTATCTCCCCAAAGGTTGGACCTTGGTCGAGTGGTGGGAAAAGCGCGAGTCCGACCCGAAGACCGTCGAGCGTGCCGCGCGGGCGTCCATGCGCGAGCACGTCGAGGCCATGCTGGCGTTCTCCAAAGCGGGAGTGCCGACGTTCGACTACGGCAACAACATCCGGCAAGTGGCCAAGGACGAAGGATTGGAGGACGCGTTCGCGTTTCCCAGTTTCGTGCCCGCGTACATTCGCCCGCTGTTCTGCCGGGGCGTGGGACCCTTCCGTTGGGTGGCGCTCTCGGGCGACCCGGAGGACATCCACCGCACGGACGCCAAGGTAAAGGAGCTATTGCCCCACGATGCCAACCTGCACCGATGGCTGGACATGGCCCGCGAACGCATCGCCTTCCAAGGATTGCCAGCACGCATCTGCTGGGTGGGATTGGGCAGCCGACACCGGCTTGGGTTGGCCTTCAACGAAATGGTTGCCAAAGGTGAACTGAAAGCGCCAATCGTCATCGGGCGGGACCACCTGGATTCCGGCTCGGTCTCCT
>CALMVM010000352.1:9781-12816 GCA_937873255.1 uncultured Verrucomicrobiota bacterium
GACGGAGGCGATGCGCGACGGCTCGGACGCGGTCTCCGACTGGCCGCTGCTCAACGCGCTGCTGAACACCGCGTCGGGCGCGACGTGGGTTTCCCTGCACCACGGCGGGGGCGTCGGGATGGGGTATTCGCAACACTCCGGCGTGGTGGTCTGCTGCGACGGCACCGAGGAAGCCGCGCGCCGCATCGGCCGGGTGCTCTGGAACGATCCGGCCACCGGTGTCATGCGCCATGCCGATGCCGGCTACGAAACCGCGTTGGATTGCGCACGCGCACAGGGATTGAACCTGCCCGGGATTTTACGCTGAAGCGAAGTTCACGGGCACGGCAGCTTGAAGGTCACGCAACGCTTGATCGCGCCGTCCGGCTTGACGAAGATCGACTCCGGATCGCGCGCGAAACTTTCCCCCTGCCCGGAAAGACCATTCCCCCCGAAGCCGAGTCCGTACGGCGGCAGCAAACCCGTACCCTGCGGTGTATTGATCAGCGTAAAACCCGCCTCGTTTTTCCGCTGAAAAATTTTCGCCTCTGCCTGGTCCGAGCCGTAGTAGGCATTCACCAGTTTAGCATTCGGTTTTTGCGCCAGCCGCAACGCGTCTTCAATCCCCCCCGAGTACGGAACCATCGCAAAATAAGGCCCGAAAATTTCTTCTTCCAGCAAGGGCACCGGGTGCGGAAAAATTCCGAAGGCCGGGTGATGGTACTGCGCCCCAGGATAGCGGTGGATGCCCTGGCGTTCTCCACCGACCAACGCGCCGCCCTGGGCCACCGTTTGCTGTAAGGCCCAACGGAAACGTTCCCCGGCACGCGCGTTGATCAGGGGAGTAAACTCAAACGGGTTTTCATCCGCGAACGCTTTCTCCACGTTCCAATCCAGTGAGTAATCCTCAAGCCGCGTCTGCATTTTCCTGGCGAAGTCCTTCAGGATGTCGGCGTGCACGACCAGCAAACGCGCACCGATACATTTTTGACCAGCGTACGGGAGCACCGATTTGAGGACCGCGCTCACCACAAAATCGAGGTAGGCCTCGCGTTCCATCCCATCATGCCGATTGGAAACGATGACAAAATTTGCCGCGCCGCCTTCCGTCAACGCTTTCGCTTCACGGCCTAAATGGCGGTCGGCTTCCTTCACTTTTTCGCAGACCGGGATACTGCCGGTGACGACGACTTTCGCCACCCGTTCATCGGCGACGAGCGCCTTGCCCACTTCCGGGCCACCGACGGCCACCTGAAAAATCTCGTCGGGTACGAGATCTTCCGTTCGCTTCGCATTAAACTCACGCGTCGCGCGACTGACGATCTCCGCAAGTAGGATCGAGGGCAGCGACACGTTTTCCGACGCCTTGCAGATGATCGTGTTGCCGGCCAGCAGGGCCGGGATGCCCGTCCACAACTTGATGCTGAAAAAGTTGAACGGCTCGATGATGACAACGACGCCCAGCGGCGTGTATTCCTTCGAGCGTTCCGCGCCGCTGGAGAGCGGCTCGTAGGACGCGGCCTTGAGGGTGCTGTCAATCAACGCGACGGTGCTGGCCACGTCGGCGGCGGATTCCCGGGCGCTTTTGCCGGACTCGTAATGCACCAGCTTCGCCAGGTCGCGCGAGCTTTCGCTGATCCGGCATCCGAGGGATTTCAGGAAATCCACGCGGGTCTGCCGGTCGATTTTCCATTGCTCCCAGGCGGTCGCCGACCGGGAGATCATCGCCCGGGTGGTTTCAGCGGAATCGCTCGTCACCACGCCGAGCCGACCGCCGGTGAGCGGGGTCGAGACCGGCAGATCGCCGCGCAGTTTTTCCGTCAGACCGTACCGGGCGAAAATCGCGCCGACCTCTTGCTGGATGTCTTCGGTTTGCATGGTGCGCGTGTCAGCCGGGTTTTTGCGTGGACAACGTGCCGACCGGATAAGGGAGGAATTGGTAACTCGGCACGTCGATCTCGGGCAGGGGGATTTCCCGGCGCATCACCCGCGCGCCCAGACCCTCGAAGGTATCGACGATGACATCCATCATGTCGCGCAGGCTTTCGTTCTTGAACGAACAGTTGAATCGGATCGTGCCCGTGTGCTTGAAGGTGGAACCCGCGAACACGCCGATGCACCGGATTGTCAGGGCATCCACCAACGCGTTTTCCTTTTCGAGCGCGCTCAGAGGCATTCCGAAGTCCACCGCGCGAAAATCCAGATAGCCGTAGTACGCGCCCAGATGCGGTGAGCAGCGCAATCCGGCGACCTGCGCCGCTGCCGCTTGCACGTACCGCAATTTGCCCGCGTACATCGCGGAATTTTGCCGCAGGTAGTCCGGCGCGCTGCCGTCGAGATATTCGTCCATCGAGACGATTTGCAGCATCTGGGGCAACGCCGGACGACCGCGCTTCAAATGGCTGACCGCCGCGATTTCGGCCACGTTTGCCGCGTCGCTGAGAAGCCACGCCGCGCGGTCCATGGTTTTCGCCACCGACTTGCTGGTGCCGTCGACCTCGTAGATGCGCCGCCGTTGTTCGGGCGTGGCCAGCCCGTAGAGCGTCGTGACGTTTTCGTCCCGGGGCGCGACTTCCTTGTAGATCGTGTCGCTGACGATGCGCAACGCCGGATAATCGTCGAGGATCGCCAGCACGCCTGCCAAGAAGTCGCGGCTGTAAATTTTCCCGTCCGGGTTGCGCGGGGAGTTGATGAACAGCAGGCAGGTCTCCGGGGTGAGTTGCGCGCGGATATCCGCGAGGATTTCTTCGTCGGTGCGTGGGGTCAGCGTGTTCGCCGCTTCGTCATACCGGTCCGAACTATCCGCGTGGTCGGCGGCGAATCCGTTCTCACGGAGTTGGCCGAGGTAGAGATGGTAAATGGGAACGATCAGCAACGCACGGGGCGGCCCGGAGAGCGCGAACTTCGACCGCGCGTGGTCAATCACGATCTGGATGGCGTCGGTCGCGCCACCGGTGGCGAGGTACACTTGCTCCCGGTCGATGGCGTCGCCGGGCATCTGCCGGTCCGCCAAGTAACGGTTGAAAAGATTGGCCACGGCCGCACGCGCCTCCGGG
>CALMVM010000352.1:12826-14557 GCA_937873255.1 uncultured Verrucomicrobiota bacterium
GCCGCCTTCTCGCCGAGGAGGCCCATGTCGAGGCAGGGCGGCGATTGGACGGTCCCGTCCGGCCCCGGCGCGCCGAGCCGACCGTTGACCCGCCAGGTCGCGGGCAGCTTGGGTCGGAGCGATTCGCGGCCGATGGCGAACAGCTTCCGCGCCGAGGGCGGGATGCGTTCCGATTGGCCCAGCGCGTGGTGCGCCGCATACGCTCCGGCCTCAACGGCGAATTTCGCGCCGATGCCGCTGAATCCGGTCATCACGATTACGCCGCTGCCCGCCGAACGCGGACCGATGATGGGCATGGCGTCGTTAGCTAAACTTTCCAGGTAGGTGCGCGTGAAGCTCGGCGCGTCCGTCCGTTCCAAATGTGGCGCGAGGCCCGGAAAAAACTCCCGCACGAAACCCGCGACGAACGCCCCGTGCTCGGTGGTGATCGTTTCCCGCGCCAGGAGGGCGTCCGGTTTTTCCTTCACGAGCGGCGTGGGCTGGTAATGACCCACTTTTAGATAAGCGCCATCCGGCAGACGTTCCCGCAAGAGATAGAAACCCTCCTCGGTTTCCGGCCGGCGGAAATCGTACCCCGCATGCTCCGTGGCAAACTGCGGGTGGGCGTCGGCAAATTCCTCGCCGCCCTTGATCTTGAAAATGAAGTTGGGAAAATCGCCCAGTTCGATGCCGTCCTTCAGTTTGAACCAGAAAACCTTGAGCACCTTCGCCTTCGTGTGCAGCGACGCCGGACTGGCCGCGCCGACCAACGGATCGTTCCAGACCCCGCTGGCGGCGATCACCCGGTCGGCGAGGAGCGTTTCACCGCCGTCCAGCGTGAGTTCGATGGTGCCGTCGCCGCGTTCGTTCAGGGATCGTACTGCTGTCCCGAACCGCACCGTCACGCCATTTCCCGCCGCACGGGCGAGCAACGCCTGGACCGCGACGCGCGGATTGATGATCCCCGAGCCATCGCCCGACGCATCCATCGGGGCCTCGACCAGACCGCGCAGGCCATCGGTGTTTACGTACGCGACCGATTTGGCTAGGTCGGAGACCGGCGCGTGCGAGACCCCGCAACTTGCCGCCGCCCGGAGCGCCCCGTCGATGTAGCGCGGATTGTTGCCCAGAATGACCGTCCGGGACGGTTCCACCGCGCCCAATTCGCACAGCGCAGCGTTAGAACGCACGGTCATCGCCGGGATCACCTCGGCGTTCTCGAAACTCGTCTTGCGCGAGATGCGCGATTCCCCGGCGCTGCTGCCGGCGGGAATGTCTTCCTGGCCGCGTTCGAGGATTGTCACCTGCACATCCACGCCTGCCTCGCGGGCCAGCAGCGGCAGGCGGTCGGCGGCGGATGCGCCCATGAGGCCCGCGCCGACGATCAGGATTTCGATGGGACGGTTCTGTTCCAAAAAGGGGGGGCTCCTCGGCCATACGAGGCCGGCGAAAACCTCGTTTTTCGCCGGCCAGCGTCAAGGCTTTATTCGCCTCCGGCCCCCATGCGATCAGGGGCAGAAAACTTGCTTGAACAGACGAGTTGGTTTAAGCAAGACGCGGGTATGCTGCCCCCGGACAGCGAACTTTCGGGCAAGCGAGCTGCCTATGTCCCACCTCTGGTTGCGCCACGAATACAAGCCTGACGAACGACGCGCGCCGATCACGCCGGAACAGGTCGGCACGCTCGTCGCGGCGGGACACGAGGTCACGGTGGAGCGTTCGCCCGCGCGGGTGTTCCCGGACGATGCCTAC
>CALMVM010000352.1:14567-20429 GCA_937873255.1 uncultured Verrucomicrobiota bacterium
CGGCGCGACCCTCGCCGCCCCGGGCACCTGGCACGACGCTCCCGGCGGGGCGTTCATCCTCGGCATCAAGGAGGTGCTGCAAGAAGAAATCACCACCGACAACGTGGCTCTGCGGCATCGGCACATCTATTTCGCGCACGTGTATAAGGGCCAGTCGCACACGCCGGTGACGATGCGTCGTTTCGCCCTGGGCCGGGGGACGTTGCTCGATCTGGAATACCTCGTCGATGACGAGGGAGAGCGGGTGGCCACATTCAGCTATTCGGCGGGTTTCGCGGGTGCCATCGCCGCCGTCCGCATCTGGATGGACAAACAGGCTGGCACCCCTCCCCCCTACTCTCTGCCACGCCACTATTTGAGCCGTCAGGAGTTCATCGACGAACTCCGGGACAAGCTGGCGCGGCTCGGCCGTTTGCCCACCGCGCTGGTCATCGGCGCGAAGGGTCGGTCGGGACGCGGGGCGGCGGCGTTGTTCGCTGCGCTCGGGATCGAGACGGCGCGGTGGGGTCGGGAGGAAACCCGATCCGGCGGGCCGTTCCCGGACATCTTGGAGTACGACATCCTGTGCAATTGCGTGTTCCTGTCCAAGCCGGGACCGCCCTTCCTGACGCGCGAAATGGTGGCTCGCCACGCCCCGCCGCACCGGCTCTCGGTCGTCGCCGACGTGAGCAACGACCTGAGTTACAACCCCATTTTCGGCCTGTCCACACCCACGAAGTTCGGGGATGCCACCATCCGGGTGGGCGATGTGGACGTGATCGAAATCGAGAATCTCCCGGCCCTGACCCCGCTGGACAGCAGCGTGGAATACGCGGGCCAGCTTTTTCCCCATCTTTTCAGTTTGATCCAGGGCGACCTCGCGCATGGGTCGGTGTGGGAAAGAGCACTCCTCGTCTATTGCCAGCATCACGACATCCCCGACCTCGCCATGGAATGCGGCCGGGAATTGGGCGAGCTGTTCCAGGCCCGGTCCGGCGCGCTCGTCGTCGGCGATCTGCGGGCGTATTTCCACGGCATTTTCGCCAAGAATCCGCTCAGCCCGACCGACCGGCTTTTCTTCGCGGATTATCTGGAAGCCGGCGCGGCCGAAGTGCTAACTCCCGCCGCAGCCGAGACGTTCGGGGATTTGCTGGCGAAGGCGAATCTGGACGGCATCTACGATTCGCCCGCGATGAGCGTTCACCACACGCTGCTGCGGACGGTCTACGGTTTCAGCCACGGGCGGACGTTCCAGAGCGTAATCGCCGCGGACGCCCGGGAAGAATTTTACGCGCTTTGCGATGCCGCCTCGGCCATCATCGACGAGCAGGCGGACGCACCTGCGCAATTCAGCCGGGCGCAGCAGTTTTTTCTGGCTAAACTCGGTTTGCAGGCCGGCGTCCCGGCGCTCACTGCCTTTCTGGACAAGATCGAAGCCCTGGCGTCGTTCCCGTCCTCCTGCCTTTGAATTTCAAGAGAATCACCTCCATGTCCTCTCCTTCCGCCCCCCTACCCGCCGTGGAAATCCGCAAGCTCGTCGCGCGAGGATTTTCCGAAATGTACGGTCGCGAATTGCCCGAGTACAATCGGTTCATCGTTCCGGTCAAGGCGTCGAATCTGGAACAACTCGAACGCCGCCCTGACCCGCACGTGAGTCGGGAAGCGCTGATGGAGGAAAAGCACGGCGCGATCCGTGTACCCGGCGCGCACGAGATGCGCATCGTCACGCGGATTTTCGCCGTGATGGGAATGGTGCCGGTCGAGTTCTACGACATGACGATCCTCGGAGAAAAATCGTTACCGATGATCGCCACCGCCTTTCGGCCCACGGACCGGTCGGTGGAGGAGAGCGCGTTCCGGATGTTTTGCTCCATGCTGCACATCGATTCGATCCCGCCGCAGCTTCGGGAAGAAGTGCTCGCCGAGTTGGAAAAAAACCGGCGGCTCTACCCGAAGTTTTCGCCGGAATTATTGACGATGCTGGACCGGGCGGAACACGACGGCGGGTTGGACGCGGACGACGCGCGGAAGTTTGCGGCGTCGGTCGTTGATGCGCTGAGCATGCACAAGGACAAAGTGGTGAATTTCGCGCTCTATGCCAAGCTGCGGCGGATCAGCGATCCGCTGGCGGATATCGTCCTGGAGTCACCCGTGCTCAACCACCTGACGCCCCGCGCACTCGACATCGAGGACGCCGTGGATCAGCTCAACGCGGCGGGCATCCCGATGCAGACGGTGATCCAGGGGCCGCCCATCCGCGAGGACGGCGTGCAGGTCCAGTTGAACCAGATCGCGCGCATCGCCGCCGGCGAGGACGTTTTCGTGACGCTGGACCCGGCCGTGCTCGCGGCGTTTGAACGCGATCCCGCCTCCATCGCACGTCTGAAAAACGATGCTCCCCGACTCGAACTCCAAAAAGGCGAAAAGGTAGCCGACTACATGGCCCGCATCGAAGCGGCACTGGCGACCCATCCCATCGTGATTATCCAGCACAAGGCCCGCTTCGGCGAAATCGAGGCGCGCGGCGTCGCGCTCACCCGCGAAGGCGAGGCCTCGTACAACGCCTACGGCATCGAAAGCGAGGCCGATCCTGCCGCGAAGAAAACCAAGGTCGAAAAGTTCAATCAGAAATATCCAAAGACGGACCGCCAACTGCACGACGCCGGCTGGGCTTACTACACCTACCAGGCGACGGACAGCGGACGCTCCCGGCGCGAACACGGTGCGGCCCGGCGGGCGGATCTCAATGCATTGCTTGATGCAGGCGACGTGGCCCTGGTCCCGCAGACGTACCACGATTTCCTGCCGTTCAGCGCGGCGGCGATCTTCCGGGCGAACCTCACGGAAGGTTCCCAGGGGATCGGCGGTGCCGGGCAGGACGCCTCGGAGAACCGATGGTTGTTGGAAAAAGCCATGGGCAAGACCATCGCTGACCGCCACGATCTGCACCGGCACGACCGTGAGGAGTCGTTGCGGCGCGTCTGTGCGGAATTGAATCTCCTGCCGCCCGACTGACGGCGGCCCGTTGGTATCCCGTCGTCTTTGCGTTTAGATTTCCGTCCCATGACTCCCGCGCTCGCCGCAGAACTGCGTCGCCTGCTTGATGCCGACACCGCCACGGTGGCCGATGATCCGGAAACGCTCGCCGCACACTCGGGGGACAAGTGGTTCGCCAGCCACGCGCCGGAAGCCGTCGTCTTCGCGCGCTCGACGGAGGATGTGTCCCGACTGCTGCGCTTTTGCTCGGAACGCGGTGTGCCGGTCACGGCGCGCGGCGCGGGCTACGGTTATGTCGGCGGCTGCGTGCCGAGCCGTGGCGGCGTGGCGCTCTCGCTGGCGCGCATGAACCGTATCCTCGACCTCGACGGACGCGACTTCGTGGCGGTGGTACAGCCGGGGGTCATCACGGGTGATCTCCAGAGCGCGGCACGCCGGCAGGGATTATTTTATCCGCCCGATCCCGCCAGCCTGAAGAACAGCACGCTCGGCGGCAACATCGCCACCAACGCCGGCGGCCCGCGCTGTCTCAAGTACGGGGTCACGCGCCAATACGTGCTTGGGTTGGAGGTCGTGCTGGCGAGCGGCGAAATCGTGCGTTGCGGTGGGCGCACGCACAAGAACAAGACCGGCTTCGACCTCGTGGGCCTGTTCGTGGGCAGCGAGGGGATGCTCGGGATCGTCACGGAGGCGACCCTCCGCTTGCTGCCGATGCCGCAGGCGCGCGCGGCGATCTCGTGCGGTTTCGTGGACATGGCGGCGGCGGCGGCGGCGGTGCAGGCGGTGTTCGCGGCGGGCTGGCTGCCGGCGGCAGTGGAAATCGCCGACCGTTTCACGCTCGAAGCCGCACGGGGATTCGTTGGCGTGGAAGGCGTTCCGGCAGGTGACGCACATCTGCTCATTGAACTCGATGGTCGCGAGGCATCGCTGCACGGAGAGTTGGACGAATTGCGCGCTCTGCTGCTCAGCGCACAGGCCATCGCACCGCGCACCGCGATCGGTGACGAGGATTGCGAGGTGTTATGGAACCTGCGCCGGAAGTTCAGCGAATCGCTCAAATCGACGGGACTGGTGAAGCTCAACGAGGACGTGGTCGTGCCGCGCGGTCGGTTGGTGGACCTGATCGACTTCGGGGCCGAACTCCAGCGGCGGCACGGCATCCCGGTGGCCTGTTTCGGTCACGCGGGAGACGGCAACATCCACGTCAACCTGATGGTTGCCGATTACGATCAACCTGCGGTGCGCGCCCGCGCCGAAGAGGCGCTCGACGAGCTTTTCTCGCAGATCATCGCCTGGGGAGGCGCGATCACCGGCGAGCACGGCATCGGTCTGGCCAAACGCCGCTGGTGGCCCCGTGCGGTTTCGGCGGAAAACCGCGCTTTGCACCGACGGCTGAAAGCAGCCCTGGACCCCCGAGCGATCCTCAATCCCGGGAAATTTCTTGAAGATGGCGAAGCGATTCAACTAACGACCCTAATCTAGGTTACCGCAGGCGATTGCAAGATGAGCGTCAAACGATCGAGCAGTGAAATGTTGGTAATATCAAGCCGCGGATTCCCGCCGAACGTCGCTCTGCTTCTGGGCGATGTATTGCTGACGCAGTTCGCGGCGCATGATCTTGTTCGAGGCTGTGCGTGGTAATGTTTCAACGAGCACAAGATCGTGGATCTTGAAGAGCGGATTCAGGTCACGTTTGATCGCGGTTTGCATGCTGGCAATCACTGTCTTGCGGTCCGCCGCGTGAACACCCATGCATACCGCATAGACTATCAGCATGCTCGGACCGCCATCGGGCGAGACGGCGATGGCTGCCGTTTCGCCGACGCCAAGTACGGTTTGCAGGACCCGCTCGATCTCCGCTGAACTGACCTTGATGCCGCCGAGATTCATCGTGTCGTCCGCTCGCCCGTGTCCACGCCAGTACCCGGGTGCCACGGCTTCCATCTGGTCGCCGTGCCGCCGCAATGTCTCACCGCGCGGCCCGGTCTGCGTGCCCGCGAAATAAACATCATGATGATCACCATGCAGCAGCCGGTCCGACAATCCGATGGATGGGGGAATCAAAAACAGCTCACCGTTCTGCGTGGGTTGGCCTGCATCGTCGAGAATAACGAAGTCCAGACCAAGGGCAGCGGCGTTGAAGGTGCCAGGAATACACGGGAGGGTCATAGTGCCTGTGATGTAGCCGCCGCCAATCTCCGTGCCGCCACAATATTCGATCACGGGCCTACCACCGGCCTGCGCCATCAACCAGCGCATGTCCGCCGCGTTGGAGCATTCGCCGGTTGAGCTGAACGCGCGCAACGTGCCCCAGTCCAACCCATGTACGGCGCCGGCGCGCCGCCACGCGCCGCCAAGGCTCGGGATCGTCCCCAACAGGGTAGCTTTTGCTTCCTGTACAAAAGCGCAGAACCCGGGGCTGGTCGGCATCCCGTAGTAGAGACCTAGCGTCGCCCGGTTGAGCAAGCTGGCGAATACCAGCCAAGGCCCCATCATCCAACCCAGGTTCGTAGGCCAGACCAGCACATCGCCGGGCCGGACATCCTGATGGAAATGCGCATCGGCGGCACATTTGAGCGGCGTGCTCTGAGTCCAGGGAATCGCTTTGGGTTCGCCGGTCGTGCCGGAGGAAAAGAGGATGTTGAGCGCGTCGGAAGGCTCCCGTGCCACGGATGCGAGGAGCGGTTCGAGCGGCAGGAAATCTTGCCAGGCGATGTCGCGCCCGCGCAACAGCAAGGCAGGTTGCTTGCCCACCAGCAGCACAATCGCGGGGGGCGCGTCGGCGGCGAGCAGGTTGGCGTAAAGCGGCAACGTCCGGCCGCCACGCGGCAGCAAGTCTTGAGTGAACACGGCGACCGCTCCGGCCAAGCGCAGGCGTGTGGCGAT
>CALMVM010000352.1:20439-20781 GCA_937873255.1 uncultured Verrucomicrobiota bacterium
TCTCTAGGTTGAAAACTGTCCGCGATGCCGACGGCAACGCACCCGGCCTGGATGATGCCCAGATAAATGGCGATTGCCTCCGCCGTCATCGGCATGAACGTCGCCAACGCATCCCCGGGCCGAAATCCTCGGGCGACCAATCCCGCCGCCACGCGTCCGGTCAGAGTCTGTAGTTCAGCGACGGTCATCGTTTGAAGACTGCCGGTTTCCGTCTGAAACCGGATGGCGGGTGAGTCGGGTGGCGCGGCAAAGCAGCTTTCCACGATGTTCAGCGCCGCTCCCGGCAACCAGCGCGATGATTCGTTACTCGTATCAGGGGTGCGCACGCATGAGAAAGGGCGC
>CALMVM010000353.1:0-2921 GCA_937873255.1 uncultured Verrucomicrobiota bacterium
AATTCGCTTTCGAGCGCGGCGAGTTGGCGGTTCGCGACGGCGAGCCGGGCGCGGAGCGCATCGAGCGTGTCATCGCGGTCAAGCATCGCGGCGAGGGCCTGGCGGGCAGCGGCAATCTGGGCGTCGAGGTTTTTGCCGCGTTCGACAAAATCGCGCACTTGGTCGAGATCGCCCGTGCCGAGATCGACGAGGGCCGCGCGCAAGGCGGCCTCGTCCTTTTTAACGATCTCGTGAAGACTGCGTGTTTCGTCCGCGCCGGAGCGCATTCGCAACCGCCCCCAACCGGGCAATTCGATGGACAGGTCGCGGACCGCGCGGAACGCGTGCGTGGTGCCGGCCGGCATTGACGGAAAGGTTTGTTCGGCGAGATCGTCAGCCCTCACCTTGACGGCGGCGGAATCCGTCGACGGAATGATTTCGGCGGTCAGACCAAGGGCGTCGATTTGCGCGCGTCGCTGGCGGATCGAGTCTTCGAGTTTTTGCAGTTGCTGTACGCGTGTCGTTGCGATGACAGGCAGGTCGGCGCGGGCGCGGATCAGCGCTTCGACTTGCGCGGCCTGTTCCTGACAGCGGTCCAATGTCCGCGTGTGCCGTTCGGTCTCGTCGCGCAACTGACGGTGACGCAGTAATTTGCCCGCACGAGTAACTTCTGTCTGCGCGTGCGAGAGATCCGCCTCGGCTGCCTCGATGGCGCGTTCGATTTCTGCCGCACGCGCATGCCGGCCGGCGGCTTCCGTTTGACCGGCAGCGGCGGCGGTCTCGGCGGCCGTGAGGCGGCGGCGGATGTCTTCCGATTCGCGCGCGAGGCGTTCGAGCGCGTCGCGGTCGCTCTGGACGGCGCGCAGACGATCCTGTGCCGTGGTGAGTTCGTGCTGGCGGCGTTGCACCTCTTCGGCGGCCACCTCGGCGCGCCGCGCCGTCTCACGCAACTCGTCGGCCTCCAGTCGGTGCCGTGCGTACTCCGCTTCCAGATGCGGCAAACCTTCGCTTAAACGGGCGTATTCCTCCTCGTCGGCGTTGAGCCTCTGGCGCTCTTCGGCGATGCGCGCAAGTGCTGTCTCGACGCGGACGAGGGCGTCCTGCGCATCACGCAAGGTGCCGCCGGTTTTTTGCTGGCCGGTGTTGGTGAAATTTTCCTGGTAAACCGACCACATCCGCCCGCGCACGCTTTCGATGAACGGATCGATTTCCACTTTCACCAACAAACTTTGCACGAGTTGACCGGCCGGGTTTTCGGCCCAATCCGGCCACCTGGCGAGTTCGCCCTGCCGCATCCAAAGGTAGCCCAGCAATCCCCAATGGGCCGCCTTCGTCGCGCCCTTGCCCGGATGCTTGGACTGGAGCAAACGCGTGAGACGGATGTCGGCGTCGTCGCCTTCCGCGAGCGGCTTCCATTCGCCGCCGACCTGCTCGTGCAAAATGCTCGCGGGGGCTTGCAGGAAGGTCTTGTCGATGCGGTAGCGGCCCTCCGCCGTCTCGAACTCGACGCTGATCTTCGGGGCCAGGTCAGTGCCGGACGGCTTGAGCGAGCGAATCTCGGCGTCCTTGCAGGTGTGGCGGTCGAACAGCGCACGGCCGGCGGCCTTGAGCAGGGTGGTCTTGCCGGTCTCGTTGGGGGCGGAGAGGATGTTCAATCCCGGCACGAACGGGCCCGCAACGGCCGGCGCGCCGGTGAACGGCCCCACGTTGGCGGCTTCGACCCGGTGCAGGATCATACGCAGGCGACGGCGGCGGCCTCGTGCAGCGCGCCGAAGAGGAGTTCGCGCGCGGCCAGGAAATCGCGCGGGGCGAGCGCGGCGAGTTCGAGTCGGGCGTTGGCGGCGAGCGTCTGAGCATCGGCAAGCGAAATCGCGGAAGCGTGGGTGGGCAATTCGTCGTCCGGCGCGGACTGGCCGGTGGCGAGGAGTTCGATCTGCCGCAGGTCGCCGAGCACCTGGCAAAGGATAGGATGCTCGCGTTCGAGGACGAAGAGTTCACCGGGAGAAAGCGCCGGGCGTGTGAGGTCCTCGACGCGGCAATGGAAAGCGTCGCGGAAACGCTGATGCAGCCACTCCTTCGCCTGCGCGCAGGGCAGGGGACCGGCCGCGCCTTTGAGCCGCACGCGGCAGACGGCGGCGGAGAGCGCATCGCCGAGGGAAGCCGCGTGCGATTCCAGAAAAGCGCGCGCGGCGTCCCACTCGGTGTAATCCCATTCCCAGCAGTCCCAGCGCAGGCCGGCGACCGTCAGCGGCGTGATTCGCGGCGGCGCGCCGGGACCGTCGATTTCGACGTACGCGACCCGACCGGCGGCGTCCTGCTCGAACGCATCCGGCTCCGGCGTGCCGGGCATCACGAGGCGGCCGGCGTCGTACACCTGCCAGTTGTGCCAGTGGCCGATCCCGAGGTAATCCAGCCCGCCCCGGGTGGCGGCGGCCGGATCGATGGGGAAATCGTTCGGCTGGTGCTTGCCGGGGAACGCCAGCGCACCGTGGGTCAGGCCGATCCGCACGCGGTCGGCGGGTTGCTCGCGCGAGAGGTCGCGCAGGCGCAGGCTCGGGTCCACCGTGGAAACTTTCTGATGCAGCGGCGCTGACAGCAAGAGCGCCTCGACGCCGTCGCGTCCGCGCAGGGGCAGCGCAACGGCATCGCGCAGAACGGTGACGTTGCGCGGCAGCGTCCCGTCGCGGAATTGCCGCCGGCTCCAGACTGCCCCCGGACCGCTCGCGGGATCATGGTTGCCGGGCAACACGTAAACCGGCACGTCGGGGAATGCCGCGAAAATGCCGAGCGTCTCGTCCACGAGGCCGTCGGCGACCTGATTATCCTCGAACAGATCGCCGGCGATCAAAAAGGCGTCGGCGGCGCGCTCGCGTGCAAGGTTCAGCGCGGAGCGCAGCGTGACGAGACGTTGCGCGCGGAGGCGTTCGGCGGTCGCGCCGAAC
>CALMVM010000353.1:2931-23620 GCA_937873255.1 uncultured Verrucomicrobiota bacterium
CGCCGAACTGCGTGAAGCGCGCGCCGAGCTGCCAGTCGGCGGAATGGACGAAACGGAGAACTGGAGGAACTGCATAGCGGATTTTGCGGCGGATGTCATGCGTCTTGTCGCAAGCCGATGCAAACCCCACGCGCGAGGGCGGCTCCCCGAACCACCCCCGCGCCAAAAATTCGCTTCTACGACTTCGCGGGCGTTGCCGGCTTCGCTGGCTCCACCGCAGCCGGTTTTTCCTTCGGCGTATCCGCCGGCTTCTTCTTCAGCGCGGACAAGGGCGGCTTGTTGCTCTTGCGCCAGCTCGCCGAACGCGCCTCGCCCTGCGCGTCGGTCGCCAGTTGCAAGAGACTCAGCGACCGCGCGCCGAGATCGTATTCGTCCGCAGCGGCGAACTGCTTCGCGTCCGCGACGAAACCCGCCTCGTCCGTCGTGTCGATCACCGTCTCCCAACGCACCTTCTCGCTGCCCGGAAGCGTGAAGCTGATCGCCTCGTGGTGGGCATTCAGTAGCATCAGATAGGTGCGGTCGAGGATCGGCTCGTTCTTGAACGACCGCACGTCAATGGCGTCGCCACTGAGCAGCATGCCGAGGCATTTCGCATGCGCGGTGTTCCATTCCTCGTCGGTCATTTCCTCCCCGTTCGGATCGAACCACATCACGTCCTCACATCCCCGCCGCGAATCTTGCGACCCTGGAAAAACTTCGGCCGGCGGAAGATCGCGTGGTCCCGGCGTAGCGCGATCAACTTGGCGGTAAACTCGAACAGCGCCCCGTCGCGCGACCCGGCATCCCAATCCAACCAGGAAAGCTCGTTGTCCTGGCAATAGGCGTTGTTGTTGCCGTCCTGCGTGCGGCCGTATTCGTCGCCGCCGCAGATCATCGGCACGCCCTGGCTCAGGAACATCGTCGCCATGAAATTGCGCCGCTGCCGACGCCGCAGCTTGTTGATTTCCTCGTCGTCGGTCGGGCCTTCCGCGCCGCAATTCCAACTCTGGCCGTTGTTGTCGCCGTCGTTGTTGTTCTCGCCGTTGGCCTCGTTGTGCTTTTCGTTGTACGACACGAGGTCGTGGAGCGTGAAGCCGTCGTGCGCGGTGATGAAGTTGATGCTCGCGTACGGCTGTTTGCCGCCGTGCTGATACAAGTCCGGGCTACCCGTGAGCCGGTACGCGAGCTCGCCGATGAGTCCCTCGTCGCCCTTCCAATAACGCCGGATCGTGTCGCGGTATTTGCCGTTCCACTCGGCCCAGAGCACCGGGAAATTGCCCACCTGATAGCCACCGTCGCCCACGTCCCACGGCTCGGCGATCAGCTTGACCTGACTCAACACCGGGTCCTGCTGGATGACATCGAAAAACGCCGAGAATGCGCTCACGTCGTGCTCCTCGCGTGCCAGGGTCGAGGCCAGGTCGAAGCGGAAGCCGTCCACGTGCATGTCCAGTACCCAATAACGCAACGAATCCATGATGAGCTGGAGGACGTGCGGATTGTTGGCGTTGAGCGTGTTGCCCGTGCCGGTGTAATCCATGTAGAACCTCGGATCATCGTTCATGAGGCGGTAGTACGAACGATTGTCGATGCCCTTGAACGAGACCGTCGGCCCGAGGTGGTTGCCCTCGGCGGTGTGGTTGTAGACCACGTCGAGAATCACCTCGATGCCCGCCGCATGGAGGTTCTTGACCATCGCCTTGAACTCCTGCACCTGGCCGCCGTCGCAGGGGGTGCTGGAATACGCGCATTCGGGGGCGAAATAGCCGAGGGTATTGTAGCCCCAGTAATTTTCCAACCCTTTGTCGGCGAGCAGTTGGTCATCGACGTGCTGGTGAACAGGCAGCAGTTCGACGGCGTTGACCCCGAGCTTCTTGAGATAATCGATGGCGGCGGTGCTGCCGACACCCGCGTACGTGCCGCGCAATTCGTCGGGCACGTCGGGGCAAAGTTTGGTGAACCCGGTCACGTGGACCTCGTAGATCATCAGCTCGGACAGCGGGCAGCCCGGTGCCTTGTCGTTGCCCCAATCGAAGGCGGGATCGATCACGACGGCCTTGGGCACGCGCGGGGCGCTGTCGAGTTCGTTGATGGCGAGGTCTTTTTCCTCCGCGTTCAGGTCGTAGGCGAAAAGACTGTTGTCCCAATCGATGCAGCCCGCGATGGCTTTCGCGTAGGGATCGATGAGAAGTTTCGCACCGTTGAAGCGATGCCCCTGCGCGGGTTCGTACGGGCCGTAGACGCGATAGCCGTAGAGTTGGCCGGGCTGGAGGTCGGGGATGAAGATGTGCCAGATCTGGTTGGTGTGTTCGCGCAGGCGGATGCGGACGCTCTCGTGTTCGGCTTCCCGGCTGTCGAAAAGACACAGTTCCACGGCGGTGGCGTTGGCGCTGAAGAGGGCGAAGTTGACGCCGTTGTCCATCCAGGTCGCGCCGAGGGGATAGGGATACCCGAGCCAGGTTTTTAGGGGATTCATACGATGAAACGATCTTTTTAAAACCCGTCGTGGCATGGAGCCGCGCCGGTCTCTACAAATCGTTGCACAACGAAAAACGGGCGGGTCTTTTCGCAAAGAAAAGTGGGCGTGTCGTCTTTGTATCGGGGTCCCGCATACCTGTCCGCCGGAAGGACGATATTTCTCCAGCTGACGAGACTCGAAATGACGGGTCGAATCCGGGTGAATCCGGCGAGCCATCCCTGGTGTTTCACGCCGGTTGGGCAATCGCGTGGGCTGTCTGCCACCTCCCCCTCATTATGAACAACTTCGCACCGCTGGAAGACCCGCAATCCGTCGTCTCGCTCCTCTCCGAAATCTCCATTTTCGGCGGCCTGACCGACCAGCAGCGACAGGACGTTCTGCGTCGGGTGGAGACCGGCTCGTTCAAGCGAGGAGCCAGTATTTTCCAGGCCGGCGACGAACCCGCTTACATCTGCGCGCCCACTCGCACTGCCCGCGGACTGTATGGCAAACAGCGGGAAAGTTTTTGCCAACCGCGTACATCGGGACGGATCGGCAATGAATTTGTCCTGCCGCGTTCCGACCACGTCCGGTCCTCGGTTACAGTAGCCTCACGGGGATGAAACGCTGGACGGCCCGGAAGCCGTGACACATCTTGCTCTCGCCATGCCCCGCAAAAAGCCGTCTGCCAACGGCAAAATCACGATCCCGCCCGCCCACGATTGGCGCACCACCGACGCGGACGAAATCAACCGCCGCCGGTTGCGCGCGCAGACTGAACGCTTCATCATCCGCAACACCGACGCCCGGGAACCGGTGTTCTCGCGCTTCGGCGTCGAGAGCGCCACGGGCATGACGTACTCCGTAGAAATCCGCGACGTGGCCGGGCGGCGGTTTGCCTGTGAATGCGTGGATTTTTCCGCGAACGGCCTCGGTACCTGCAAGCACGTGGAGGCCGTCCTGCTGCATCTGCGCGCACGGCTCAAGGGCCGGTTCAAGGAGTCGGTCGAGCGTGGGCCGGGGCACGCTTACGTCGTGCCGGACCCGGCGCGCGACACCCTCAGGCTAGAAGGAGATGATGGGAAGCCGCCCCGTGCCCTGCGACGGTGGTTTGACGCCGATGGCTTGCTCGGGCCTGACCACTCCCCGCAAGATTTGCTGGAGCATTGGCAGTCTGGCGTAACCTCTGCCCTGCGAGTGTCACAGTCGGTCGAGCCGTTTCTGCAAGCGCGCCAGCGCACAGCAGAGCGCCTCTCCCTGCGGCGCGAGTACGAGCAAAAAGTTCACGGCGGCGAATGGCCCGCCAGCGAAACGCTCGCGCCGCTCTTTCCCTACCAGCGCGAGGGGATGCTCCATCTCGCCTTCACCGAACGCGCCTTGCTCGCCGACGAAATGGGTCTGGGCAAGACCATTCAGGCCATCGCCGCCTGCGCGTTGCTGCACCGGCTCGGCAAGGCGCGGCGCGTGCTCGTCGTCACGCCCGCCTCGCTCAAAAGCGAGTGGGAGGAGCAGATCCAGCGGTTCACCACGCTGCCCTACCAACTCGTCTACGGCAAGCGCCACGCCCGGCTCGGCTGCTACCGCGAGGACGCGCCGTTCTTCACGGTGGCCAACTTCGAGCAGATGGTGCGCGACTCGCTGGATGTCAACGCTCGCCTGCGGCCCGACGTGGTGGTGCTCGACGAGGCGCAGCGCATCAAGAACTGGAATACAAAAACGAGTCAGGCCATCAAGCGGCTGCAAAGCCGCTACGCCTTCGTGCTCACGGGCACGCCCATCGAAAATCGCATCGACGAGCTGCACTCGTTGATGAACTTCCTCGATCCCACGGTGCTCGGCACGTTGTTCCGCTTCAACCGCGATTTCTACGAATTCGACGAGCGCGGCAAGCCCGCCGGTTATCGTCAACTCGACGTGCTCCACACGCGCATCCGGCCCTACCTGTTGCGCCGCCGCAAGGCCGACGTGGAAACCGAACTGCCTGCGCGTACCGACCGCAACCACCTCGTCCCGCTCGGTCCCCGGCAGCGCGACACCTACGCCGAGCACGAGCAGCAGGTTTCCCGGCTGGTCCACACCGCCAAACGCCGTCCGCTTACCCAACAGGAGCAGGACAAACTCCTGCGCGAACTGGCAATGATGCGCATGATCTGCGACACCAACTTCATCCTCGGCCCGGAGGACCGCTCCTGCCCGAAGCTGGCCGAACTCCGCACTGTCCTGGAGGAATGCCGCGACAACCCGGAGGTGAAAGTGCTGGTCTTTTCCGAGTGGGAAAAGATGCTCGTGCTGGCACGCGAGGTCTGCGAGGGGCTGGGCCTCGGCAGCGCGTGGCACACCGGCAGCGTGCCGCAGCAGCGCCGGCGCGGAGAGATCAACCGCTTCAAGACCGACCCCGCCTGCCGCGTCTTCCTGAGCACCGACGCGGGTGCCACTGGCTTGAACCTGCAAAGCGCGAGCATCGTCATCAATTGCGACCTGCCGTGGAACCCCGCCAAGCTGGAGCAGCGCATCGCCCGCGCATGGCGCAAGTACCAGACGCGCGCCGTCACCGTGGTCAATCTCATCAGCGAAAACACCATCGAGCACCGGATGCTCGCGACGCTGGCCGACAAACGGGCGTTGGCGGGTGGCGTGCTCGACCGCGAGGGCGACCTGACGGAACTCAAGCTGCGTGGCGGACGGCAGGCGATGCTGGAGCGGCTGGAGCAAATTCTCTCGCCCGCCGCGCCGACTCCGGTGCCACCACCGTCCGCTGCCGCGAAACGGGTCTTGCCGGTGGATCGTCCGCACGGGTTCGCGGAGGAAGCGGCGGGCCTGATCAACGGCGCGCTGGTGCGTTGCGAGGAAACCTACCCTTTGGAAGGCGCGCACACGGTGCTCGTGGTCGTCGTGGAAAAAGAGGCGGCGCAATGGCGCGAACGTCTCGCCCCGCTGCACGGCGAGTATTTCGGCCACGCCGATCCGCTCGCGCCCGTGCTTCTGGAGGTGGTGGACCGGGAGACGCACGACGCCATCGAACGCCTCGTCGCCGCCGGGTTGCTCGCGCCGACTTCGCGGGGCATCCGCCCGCTTTTCCCCGCGCCGAGCGCACCGATCGGTTTGCCGCCTTTGACCGACGCCGAGAAGGTCCGGCTGGCGGTCTTGCGCGAACAAACGGTGCGCAAGTTGCGGGCTGCCACGCTGCTCGGTGAGGCCGGACTCACCGAGGAAGCCCGCCCGCCGCTGCTCGACGCCGTTCATCTGTTTGCTCGCGCTCTGGCGATGGAGCAACATCTGCCGGAGCCAGCCGACCTCGACGCCGCGCTTCTGCCACCGCTCGCACCGTTCTTCAGGGAAGACTTATCAGCCCTGCGAGCTTTCATCGCCGGGGCGGATGGCGGCTGGCAAGCTGCCGTCGGAGCGCTCTCGCGCAGGATGGAAAACATTCCGTCGGCTTGAACGAATGAACAGCTATTCATCGTTGCTGAAAATGCCTTGCAGCGCGCTCATGTCGTGGCGGCGCGTGAACGCCTGGAAGTTTTCGCCTTTCTCCCGGTGGCGCAGGTAACCGCGCAGCATCTTTTCGACCGTCGGCTTGAGGCTCTCGAACGACACGCTGCGGAAGAGCTCTCGCGCAACGCCTTGATCCTGTCCGAAACCGCCGCCGACATAGACGTGGTAGCCTTCGCGCTTGTCGGGACCGACTTTGGTGCCCAGCAAGCCGATGTCGCCCATGTAGTGTTGCGCACACGAATTGGGACAGCCAGTAAGATGGATGTTGATGGGCAGGTCCAAAGCGCAGCGTTTTTCCAGGTAGCGCGCCAGTTCGACGGCGTGCTCCTTGGTGTGGGCCGCCGCCCATTTGCAGCCCGAAGCCCCGGTACATGCGACCAGGCCGCCGCTGATGCTGCTGGCTTCATGGTGAAGCCCCATGCGGACGAGGTTGCGCTTGAGCGTTTCCACGAAGCCGTCCGGCACGTTGGGGATGATGAGGTTTTGCCAGACGGTCAGGCGAATCTCGCCTGTGCCGTAGTTGCGCGAAAGCTCCGCCAGTCTTCGCATCTGCTTCGCGCTGATGCGTCCGACCGGGATCACCACGCCCACATAATTGAGTCCACGCTGTTTCTGGCGGTACACGCCGATGTGGCCGTGCGGGATGGCGCGGGGACGCGGCTCGCATTGATCCAGCGGCAGACGCGCCAGTTTGAAGTCGAGCTTCGCCTCGGCCAGGGCCAGGAAGCCATCGTAGCCCAGGCGGTCCACGACGTATTTCAGCCGCGCCTTCTTGCGGTTGGTACGGTCGCCGGTTTCGTTGAAGGCGCGCAGGATCGCCGCGCCGAGCGCGACCGTTTGCTCCGGGCGCACGAGCACGCCCACATCCTTGGCGAACTGCTGGTGGCCGGTGATGCCGCAGAGTTCCAGCCGGAAATACACGCCCGGCTCCACGCCCGCCGTTTTTGCCGCCGCCTCGCCGACCTCGACCGCGATGAAACCCACGTCGTTCGTGTCCGCCGCCGTGTCGATGGCCCCGCCGCCGTCGAAGGAAATGTTGAACTTGCGCGGCAGACCGTACAGGTCGCGGTTGTTGAGGATGTAATGGTGCATCGCCTTGGCGAGCGCGCGGGTATCGATGAGTTCGTCGCGGTCAATGCCCGCCGTCGGGGTGGCGGTGATGTTGCGCACGTTGTCCACGCCGGAGCCCTTGGCGGTCAGGCCAAGTTCCTGCAAGCGCAGGAGCACCTTGACCATGTTGCGCGGAGCGATCTGGCGGATTTGCAGGTTGGCGCGGGTGGTGCAATCCAGGTAGCCGCCGCCCCAATCCTGGGCCACGTCGGCGAGGCCGTCCATCTGCGTGGCGGTCAGTTCCCCGGCGGGGATGCGCATTCGCAGCATGAGCGATTCCTGCGCGGGTCCGACGTAGAACATGCCGTGGTAGCGGAAATAAAACGTATTCTGTTCGTCGGGCAGTTGATCCCTTTCGGCGTGAGCGATGAGGCGGTCCCAGAGGTCGAGGCCGTTTTGCTCCAGCTTCCAGAGTTCGGGTTTGGAAAGCTCGGAAACGGGCGTGCCGTAGACGTTCGGTTCCGCCGGTTCGGTGGACGCAGCGGCGTTGGGTAACCCGCTGGAGGGTTTGCTGGTGATGGTCCCGGCGGCGGTGTGGCCGACGAAGGGCACGAAGCCCGCCTGCATGACCCCGGCCATGAAACCGGCGAGGTACTCCTTTTGACCGACAGTGAAGGGTCCGGGCGGGGGGAGGAGCGAACTGTTGGGTGGAGGTACGGTGCTCATGGCCGAAACGATTGGAGATCAGTAAACATCGCGCTGGTAGCGTTTGCTTTTCTTCATGGCGGCCACGTATTCCTTGGCCCCGTCATCGGTGCGGCCACCGGCCTCGCGGATGATGGCGTGCAAGGTGTCGTCCACGTCCTTGGCCATGCGCTTGGCGTCGCCGCAGACGTAGAAATGCGCGCCGTCTTCCAGCCAACGCCACATCTCGGCGGCGTTCTGCTGCATGCGGGTCTGGACGTAGATCTTTTCGGTCTGATCGCGCGAAAAGGCGAGGTCCAGCTTCGTCAGGCAGCCGCTACTTTGCAGGGCGGCAAGTTCCTCCTGATAGAAGTAGTCGGTGGCCGATTTCTGCGCGCCGAAGTACAGCCAGTTGCCGCCCTTGGCTCCGGTGGCCTGCCGCTCCTGCAAGAACGCGCGGAACGGCGCGATGCCCGTACCCGGACCGACCATGATGACGGGCCGCTCCAGGTTTTCCGGCAGACGGAAGTGCTTGGCCTGCTGGATGAAGACCGGCAGCTTCGTGGACTCCGTTGCGCGGTCGGCGAGGAACGTGCTGCTGACGCCGTGGCGCTTTCGACCGTGCGCGTCGTAGCGCAGGGTATCCACGGTGAGGTGGACCTGCTCCGGGTGCGCTTTGAGGCTCGAAGCGATGGAATACAGCCGAGGCTGGAGCTTGCGCAGCAGCTTGACGAATTCGTCCGGCGTCCATCCGAGCTTGGAAGAGTCCAGCAGGAAATCGATGATCTCGCGTCCGTACAGATATTGGTCGAGTTCGGTGCGGATGTTGGGGTCGAGCAGGTCCCGCAGAAAGGTGTTGGCGGCGTCGCGTTGGGAAACGGCGGCGAGAAATTCCTTGTGCGGAGCACGGATTTGGTAGTCGTGGATCAACGCCTGACGGATGGATTTCTTTGTGCCGTCGTGGCTGGTGACTTCCTCCTCACCTGCGAAGCCGAGCGCATCCAGGATTTCCTGCGCCAGTTCGGGCGAGTTGGCGGGCAGGAGACCCAAGGCGTCGCCGACCTCATAGGTCAGGCCGGAATCCTTGAGACATATCTCGTAGTGGCGCGTGTCCTTGTCCGAGCCGTCCAGCGTCAACTTGCGGCTGACGAGCAGCCGGGCCGGGAATGGGTTGGTGCGTGAGTAAACGGTGACGGGGGCCGCCGCCGCGACGGATGCACCGTTCGTGGTGGGTACCTGCTGGCTGCGCACGGGCAGACCGGCTTTGACGAGATCGTCCGCGCCGGGGTCCATGTGCTTGGCCTCGTCGTGGTGGCCGATGGAGGTGGCAGGCGTTTCTTTTTTGTCGTCCGCCGCAGCGGGTTGTTGCAAGATAGGCAGCACGGCTTCCAGCCACGTCTTGGCGGGGGCATCGTAATCGGTGTCGCAATCCTGGCGGGCCAGCACACGCTTCGCGCCTAAAGATGAGAGCCGTTCATCGAGCTTGCGTCCGCAGCCGCAGAAGTCCTCGTAGTTGCGGTCGCCTAGCGCGAGCACGGAATAGCGCAGATTTTCCAAACGCGGGAAGCTGTCCGCCGCGAGCTTGTCCATGAACCCGGCGGCGTTGTCGGGCGGGTCACCCTCGCCCCAGGTGCTCGTGACGACGAGCAGGTTGGATTCCTTGGGCAGTTCGGCTGCGTCGAACTTTGCCATGTCGAGGAGCCGGGGCATCAGCTTGCCCGCCTTTTCCGCCGCCGCCTTTACTCTCTTTGCCAAACCCTCGGCGTTGCCGGTCTGGCTGCCGAAGAGGATCAGCACGGGCGCGGGCGGGGCCGTCAATGCCGGGGCGGAGGCTTGGCCGAGCAGGGCTGCCGGGTTTGTGCTGGCGTCCGAAAACAAGCCTGCCAGAAAGCCGTTGAGCCACTGACGCTGTTCGTCGCTGAAGGGGGCGGTGTCGGGGATGAAGGGCACGCGCCGCAGAGTGTTTACGTCCATAGATTAAGGGGTCAGGCACCATGCATCGCGGCGGCGTCGGCCGGAGCATTGGTCGCCGCCGGTCGCCACGCCTCTACCTGCACGGGGCAATATTTCAGTTCGGGTTGATGGGATTCCGGACAGGCGTTCTCGCTGGTCACTTCGTTGACCGCGACGCCGGGGCCAAAGAGGTCGTTCCAGTGCATGGGTGCCCAGCAACAACCGGGCTGGATGTTCGTGGTCGGACGCGCGGACAGACGCAGTTCGCCCCGGCGCGAGACGATGCGCAACGCGTCGCCCTCGACGACGCCCAGCAGGGCGGCATCCTCCGCGTTGATTTCCAGAAAAGGGGCCGGGTTGAGCTTGTTGAGGCTCGGCACCTTGCCCGTTTTGGTACGAGTATGCCACTGGTGCGCAACGCGCCCCGTCAGCAGCACGAACGGATAGTCGTCATCGGGCATCTCGGCATTGGGCAGATAGGGCCGCGCCCAGAACCGTGCCCGGCCGTTGCCGGTGGGAAAACGAAGCATGCCGTCCGGCGTGACGTAACGCCGCTTGACCTCGGTCGCGCCGCCCTGCGACGACAACGGCCACGTTTTCGCGCCCTCCCGGATCAATCGCGCGTGGCTCAGACCACGCACGTCGTAGCCGCTGCGCTCATTGACGCTGACGCGCATTTCGTCGAAAATTTCGCTCGCGTTCTGGTAAGGAAAGGCGGACCCGAAACCCATCCGGCGCGCGACCTCGCAGACGAGCCACCAATCCGGTTTGGCGTCTACCGGCGGCGGCACCGCGCGCGGATGGAACGTCACCATGCGGCTGCTGTTGACCATGGTGCCGTCCGCCTCCGCCCACACGGTCCCGGGCAGGAGAATGTGCGCGTAACGCGAGGTTTCCGTGGGGTGGTAGGCGTCCTGCACCACGACGAGTTCCGCGCGTTCCAGCCCGCGCCGGACGCCGGAGCGATTGGGCATGGTCACCACCGGATTGCTCCCGATGATCCACAAGGCTTTGATCTCGCCACGCTCCATCGCGTGAAAGAGTTCGACCGCCGGGGGACCGGGCCGGGGCCGCAGAGTCCCGGCGGGGAGCTTCCACAGGGTTTCGATCTCCGCGCGATCCTGTGCAAGGTGAACGCTCCGCTGCCCCGGCAGGCCGCCGCTCATGTAACCAACCTCCCGCCCGCCCATCGCGTTGGGCTGGCCGGTCAGGGAAAACGGTCCGCTGCCCGCACGCCCGATCTGCCCCGTGGCGAGGTGCAGATTGCAGATGGCATTGACGTTCCAGGTGCCCCGCGCGCTCTGGTTGAGGCCCATCGTCCAGAGCGACATCCAGCGCGGGCAATCCGCCAGGATTTTCGCGCCGGTGATGAGGTCGTCCACCGGGAGGCCGGTGATCTCCGCCACGCGCGCGGGCGGGTAGGCATCGATGACCTCGCCCATACTTTCCCAGCCCTCCGTGTAGTGGGCGATAAAGTCACGGTCCACGCGGCCCATCCTGACGAGCAGATGCAGCCAGCCGTTCAGCAGAGCGAGGTCGGTCCCGGGCCGGAGCGGCAGGTAGAGCGTCGCCCCGGCGGCGGTGGCGGTGCGGCGCGGGTCCACCACGATCAGTTTCGCTCCCGCCGCCACCCGGCGGCGCATCCGCTGGTGCAGGATGGGGTGGCAATCCGCCATGTTCGAGCCAATGACCAGGAAGCCGTCCGCGTGCTCGAAATCCTCGTAGTGCCCCGGCGGGCCGTCCGCGCCGAGCGAAAGTTTATATCCACTGGCCGCGCTGGCCATGCACAGGCGCGAGTTGCTGTCGATGTTGTTGGTGCGCAGGAAGCCCTTGGTCAACTTGTTGGCGACGTACTGTGCCTCGGTCGAAAGCTGGCCTGAAACGTAGAGTGCCACGGCATCGGGTCCGTGGGCCTCGATGATGCGTCGAAAACCGTCCGCCACCGCGTCGAGCGCCACGTCGAGCGGCACCCGCTCGAAAACTCCGCCCGGCGTGCGACGACCCGCGTGGGCGAGGCGGTCCGCGGTGTGAATGGTCTGGTGAACCGTGCTGCCTTTGGTGCAAAGGCTGCCAAAGTTCGCTGGATGGTCCTTGTCGCCGCTGACGCGCGTGACGCGCCCGTTCTCGACGTGCAAAACCATCCCGCAACCGACGCCGCAATAAGGGCAGACGGTCTTGAACTGAGCGGGGGATGGCGATTCGGCGGCGGTCACGAGACTCGCTCAGATCATGTCAGGCAAACCGACCGTTCCGCCGCCGGCAGACGCGGGCGTCGTCGTGGTGAGGGCGCGACCGCCCGGGGCGATCCACTTGCCCACCCAATATCGTTGCACGATGCGCAGCACGACGAGAATCGCTGCGCACAACCCGGCAAACGCGATGAAGCCGCCCGCGTAGCTGCCGGTGTGCGTCTTGGAGTAGGCCAGCGCGTTCGGCAGGATTGCGCCGCCCAGCGCGCCGATTTCGCCGATCATGCTTCCGGCCACCGCCGCCGTGGCGGGCCAGCGCAGAGGCACGAGTTGGAACAATGCGCCGTTGCCCATGCCCAGGAACGCGAAGCAGCAAATGAGCAGGACGACCGTGACCATCAGCGAAGGCGCGACGCTCGTGGCCAAAAACGCGCCGATGACGGCCATCAGCACCACGGACACGGCGACGATGCCGCCAAGCTTGTCCGCCAGATAACCGCCGAGCACGCGCGTGCCGCTGCCCATGAGGACCGCGAAAGTCGTATACCACTTGGCTTCCGCTGGGTCGATGCCGAACTGGTCGTGGAAAAAGGTCGGCAGGTAGGTCGCCAGCCCCAAAAATCCGCCAAAAGTGATGATGTAAACGGCGTTGAACATCCAGCCATCCCCTTGAAAGAGGCACTTGATATGGTCGAGAAACGAGTGTTCGCCCTCGCGGTCCGGCGGCTCCTTGGCGAAGAACAACATCACCAGGAAAGGCAGTACCATCATCAGCCCAGCGAAGCCGTAAACCGTCTGCCAGCCGTAATGTTTGGCCAGCATCGGCGCGAAAAAGGTGGCGATGGCCGTGCCGCTGTTGCCCGCTCCGGCGATGCCCATGGCCAACCCCTTGGACTCCGGCGGGAACCAACCCGACCCGAGCGCCAGCGCGACGCCGAAGCTCGCTCCGGCGATGCCCAGCAGCACGCCCATCGCCAATACGTCATTGTACGACTTGACGTGAAAATAGCCGAAAGCCATCGCCGCCATGATACAGGCCATCTCCACCAGTGCGGCGTTCTTGCGCCCGATGTATTGCGAGAGAACGCCCAGCGGGAAACGCATCAGCGCGCCCGCCAAGGTCGGCAGGGAGATCATGAACGCCGCCTGCTCCTTGGTGAGACCGTAATCCTTCGTGATGAAGGGAGCCATCGCGCCGTTAAGCACCCAGATGGCGAAGGAGAAGTCGAAATACAGAAAGGCTGCGAGGAGTGTGGGCGGATGCCCGGATTTCATGAATGTTCTGACGTTTGCCATAACCTGATTCCCTGTTTTACCCGATTGCGGTTGAAGGTGTCGGCTCGTTAGCCAAGCGCGTGCCAAACCAATGGCAAATCTGAAGAAACAAAATTCATCATATTCATACAAACGATCAATTTAATTCATGGATGCCACTTTGAAGGCGGACCATGGCGCAAATGATTGCCCGACTCTCTTGCGTTCGGACTTGTTTTCGCGACGCAATAATCATTCTCATTGCTGATTCGCCGGCGAACCGAGGCGGACCATCGTGAGGAAATCGCCGGACTACCGCTGTTCCGTTTTGTGCACCCTGGACAAAATGACCGCGCCGATGTGGAGACTGTGGCAAATTTTCGCGCTGAAAAACTTCGGTGGTGTCGTGCCGACCAAAGCAGCAGCGGCAATATTATTGGGAATCCAAGGCAAACCTGATCGCCTCGCCCGTTTGGGCATCAATCCTTGGCGTAAAATGCAAGCTGCCCCGGATCAGGCGGACGCCGGAAAGGTTTTGCGCGTGGAGAATTTTCTCGATCTGCCGCAACTGGGCGCTCAACAAACGTCCACCGGGAATAAGGCAGCCGGACGGCGTCGGCATCCTCGGAGCAGCTAGCCCGATGTTGCCCGAGATCGGAACCGGCTGCCACACCGCTTTGCCAAGCAAGGAGCCGATTTGTTCGCGTGGCAGGTTGCGACAATAAGCAGCCAGGCTCGCGTTCTGCCGCTGGGTCCGGTCGGCACCAGCCGCCCAGGCATCCAGCAGCTTCAGGCAACCCGTCACCACTTGCGAGCCCGGTAACAGCCAGCTTCCTTCCCCGCCGCCCGGAACGACGAACCGGAAGCTCGCTTCGTTATCTGGATGGGAACTGTCCGCCGCAGAGGCGGTCGCTTGGAGAATCAGGGTGTCAAGCGGTCCGCCTTGATCTGCCGCCAGCAGTTCGTTCGCCATTCGAAACACGATCTCACATCCGCGCGGCAGATCGGCGAGATGGCGACTGTGCGCCAGTGCCTGCTCCAACCCGCAAACCAACGGATGGATTTGCTCAAGCCTGGCGCCTGGTTCGACCAGACCATCGGCCTCGCCTCCCCGGATGCTTTGGACGCAATCCCCACCGGTCTGCCGTGCACTCAGGCCGATACTCTCGACGCGGCGCAAAACCTCGGCCGCCATCCGCACCGGCACGCCCGGGAGATCCAAGCCGCCTTGCACGTTCAGCGAGATCTGCCCACCCGCGCATTCCTGAACGATGTCTGCCAGGCCGAGAAGCTGGAAGGCTGCCAACCGTCCACCCGGCAGCCGGAGACGCAGCAGGAACGCGTCCTGTCCGGGAGACTGGTAAAACAGGCCGAACCACTGGAAACGGAAGCGGTCGTCCGGCTCGGGGGGACGGTTCGTTTCCGCGCATTCCAACAATCGTGGAAAGGAATCCAGGGGATGCAGGTGACGCTTGATTCTTTCCTCCGCCGGAGGTTCCGCGTCGGCGGTCGGCGCGGGCGAGGGGAGGGGCTCTTGTCCAGCGGCTACCGATGGAGTCTCAATGGTCGCCTGCCCGTTTTCAGGGCGAACGGCGGCCAGAAACCCGTCAAGGTAGCGCGAGGCCTCACTCACGGACGAAAGTTGTCCCATTGGTCCTGTCGCCGGGCAAGTCCGATCCTGCGGCAAGCGTTTCCCAAGGCCGGACGAAGATCACGAAAGGCGGCGGCCATCCGTCCCTTACCCTTTGGTCGCCGCCTCGAACAAATCCAACCGGAAGGCCTCGTCGATGACCCCGGCGTCAGCCACGGCCGGGTCCGGCAGCAGGTGGCAATCGTGCATTTGCGCGAGCACCCAGCTTGCCTTCGACGGCGTGGGCGGGTTGGCAGCTCCACGATGAAATCGATGAAAGTTCGCCATCTTCTCGGTCCGGCCGTGTCCGAAGTCGAAGGTCCCGGCCATGCTCATGCGCAAAGCTTGGATGGGAGCATTTATGTACTGCGGCTCCGCGAGCGTTTCCATGACGCGCTCCCGGTGCTCGGGGCCGTCGCAAAAGCGGCAGGCCTCGTACAAGGCGGCGACGAGTGCCAGATGTTCCTCACCACGCTCCTCGGCGAAGTCGCGCCGTACCATCAATGCCTTCTCCGGGTGCATTGGCGCGAGGTCCGCCGACGTGGCCGCGCACCAACCCTTCCCGGTCAGCACGGCCAGGGAGTTCCACGGCTCGCCCACGCAGTAACCGTCCAGATAGCCGGCTCGCAGGTTGGCGAACACTTGTTGCGGCGGCACCACTACCACTCGGATGTCGATGGCCGGATCGACCCCATGCAGCCGCAGCCAACGGTGCAACAAAAAATGATGTGACGACCAGGGGGAGACAATGCCCAGCGTCAACGGCCTGGCCGGACCGCGCTCGCGGATAGATCGCGCCAAGCTTTTTCCGTCGCGTACGCCCGCGCGCCAGAGGTTTTCGGAGAGCGTGATGGCGTTACCCTGGAGATTGAGCACGAGGGCAGTCAGGCAAGGGGTCACAATAGAGCCCAGCCCGAAATTGGTTGCGAAGATCATCCCGGCGGGGGCGTGGGCGGCATCCAATTCCCGGTAGATCAGTTTGTCACGCACCGTGGCCCAGCCGACCTCGCGAGAGAGTTCCACCCCCCATCCAAGCTTGGCGAACAGTCCGAGTTCCCGCGCCATGATCAGCGGCGCGGCGTCGCACAAGGGCACGTATCCCAGACGAAGGGGGCGATTTCCGAGCGCCCGCACCGCGTGGCGGCGGTGTGTCGTTGGTCTTGATTGCCTCATCTCTCGGTCTTACGGACGCCTGCTATTCTCTGTCGCCAGCAAAGTCTGCGCCAGAGTTCCCGGCAGAACCAGCGCAAAGATTTTCATTGTCTTTGCCCGGAACGATGAACTGAATTCATGGGATGGAAGCCCTGTTGGATTCAAAGCAGCTGCGAGCGTACCTCGCCTTGGCGCGGATCGGCAGCTTTACCGGTGCGGCGCGCGAACTCGGGCTTTCTCAATCGGCGATCAGTCACGCCATGAAGTCCCTGGAACTGGATGTCGGTTGCCGCCTGGTGGAAAAAGCGGGTAAAAAGGTTTTCCTGACCCAAGCGGGAGAGCAGTTGCTCTTTCACGCGGAGAAAATCCAGCGTGAGATGACCAGCGCGAGGCAGGGGTTGGCCTCTCTGGGAGTCTGGGGGCAGTTCAAGTTGCGCGTGGCCGCGCCCGCCAGCATTGGTCAGCAGGTGCGGCCGACAGTCATTCGCGAATTCCGGGAGAGTTTTCCCAAATGCGTTTTGACCGTGGTGGAACTGGGGAGTTCCGCTCTGCAGGAACAGTTGCGCAGCCGGCGCGTCGATCTGGCGATTGGCCTGCAACCCTTGGCGGATAGTCCGGTCGGGTTCCGGGCGTTATTCGAGGACGAATTGGTTTTCGTGACGCACCCGCTTCATTCGTGGGCGCAGGCCGGGCGGGTGGATCGGAGCTCCGTCGCGAGACAAAATTACCTCCTGCATCATCGGGCCAGCAGCATTGCCACGCTGGCGCACGATTACTTTCGTGTGGAGGGTTGGTCGATGCCCACCGTGACGGAATTCAACAGTTTGGGAGCAATCAAGGAATTGTTGAAGGCAGGGCTGGGAGTGAGCATCCTGGCCCCATGGATCGTCCGTAAGGAGTTGGCTGAGCACTCGTTGGTCGCGCTGTCATTGGGACGGCGCAAGCTGCGCCGACGGTGGGGAGTGCTGTATTGGCAGGATCGACCCCTGAGTTCGGCGGAAGAGACGTTTGCCGGTTTGTGTCAGTCAGTTACAGAACAACTGCTGCCCGTGCATCCTGAGCGGAAACTCAACGAGGGATTGCCATCCGTCTGATACGCAAGCAATCGAGCGATTTGGAAGCTGTCGCCCCGCGACTGCCTGTTGGCCGAGAATTCAACCGGACATCCAGCGGTAGGATTCGGTCGCTCCGACTCGTGTGTTTACAGAGAGAAAATGCACGGCTTCTCCTCGCGTGGCAAGGCCAATTCGCCACTGTGCTGCCACTACTCCGGCAGTATCCATCCACGACCATCTACTGGAAGTTTTGCTGGAAGTGGGGTCATTCCAAAAGCCGCCATCCTGCCCCACAGGGCGGGCAGTGTTTGCTTTGGCTCGACAAAAAAATCGGCGGCTACTATTTGCAATGCGCTCCATGAGGGAGAAGACGTGAATGCATGAGCTTGGCCAGCGATCATTTGGCCTTAACGCACTGCACCGACTCCGAGGCTGACTCCCAATAATAAGTGTTATTGCAAATTATTCTGAGGATTAGAAGCAAAACTTCCGTTATCATTAGAAATTCATGGCTTGTCAGCCAGATGTGCGAGTCGCATCGCTCTGACAACCCTCCAAGCAGTAGAAAGTCTCCAGCTCCCTCGCACAGCGACGTTGAGGGCAAAACGGCTCGGCCTTCTACGACTTCACCCCGGGAAAACTTCAGATCTACTGGCTGTTTGTTTCGTCGCCAATGCTTCTCACCACTACTTTGTGGGTGCGAGCAGCCGGAGTTCCGTTTCTGCACCGATGGGCTGTCCCCTACAGAGCCATAGAGGAAGCATCCCGTCGCCCTCACAATGCGAAAACAGCAGAAGCATACGCCACGAGCCTTTTGAATTGCTGCGCTGGAATCATGAGGCGCTTTAGCTCCGGGCAACGGGGCCAGTTGCCTAACCCGGCTGATATGCAGCGTTGTCAAGCGAGCCGACGATTGATAAAGTCGCCGCATGCAAGCTGTTCCGGGAATTTCATGGAGGAAAGACACATCCTTTCTCCCGACGCGCCAGAATGCGGTCCGGCGCGAACTTCACGGCTGGCCGCAGACAAACGCGCATCTGGTATTGGACGGATCATGAATGCCGACCTCCCCGACGGCTCGGAGCCATCACCTGAAAAACCCGCTCACGAGCCAGACGCGTCCCCTTCATCTCCGGCTACCCCAACGGGTGAGGTAGCAACCTGCACCGGTTGTCATCGTCCGCTCGACCGGGTTGGACCCCATGGCGAATGCCTTCGCTGCTTGTCCGAGTTCGCCTGGTCACGCGACGCGACGACGGGGGAAGCAAGTTCTGGCCCGTCGCCTCCTGCCGCCGGCACCACCCGCTACGGACAATTCGAACTGGCCGTCGGCTCCGACGGCTTTCCGGTCGAGCTTGGCGCGGGAGCGATGGCCGTCACTTACCGGGCGCGCGACACGGTGCTGCACTTTGACGTGGCGCTCAAGGTCATCAATCCCGCGCTGGCCACCCATCCGGACGCCCGCGTCCGCTTTCTGCGAGAGGCCCGCGCGGCGGCCCGACTGCGGCATCCCAACGTGGCGAGCGTCTTCCAGTACGGCGAACAGGGCGGCGAGTGCTTCTATGCGATGGAACTCGTCGAGGGCGAGACGTTGGAAGCGCGCGTGCGGCGGGAGGGGCCGCTACCGGTATCACTGGTTCTGGAAGTTGGCGTGCAGGTGGCCCGCGCCCTCGCGGCGGCGGAGGCGTGCGGGGTGATCCACCGCGACCTCAAGCCGAGCAACCTGATGCTCGTCGGTCCCCGGGCAGATGATGACCCGGATGATGAGGGTCTGCTGGTCAAAGTCATCGATTGGGGGCTTGCGCGAGCGGTGTGCCTGCCAAACGGCCTGGAGTCCAATCTCACTCACGGCGGCTTCGTGGGCACGCCGGCCTTCGCCAGCCCGGAGCAATTCCGCGGCGGCGAAGTGGCGCTCGATGTCCGCTCGGATGTCTACTCTCTCGGGGTCACCCTCTGGTATTTGCTCTGTGGGCGTCCTCCTTTTGCTGGCCGTAGCCTAGAGGAGATTCGTGACCAGCACGTCGCCGGGACGCTGCCCCTGGAACAACTCGCTGCTGCGCGGGTGCCTGGCCGGGTGGTGGCGTTGCTAAAGTCCATGTTGGCGGTGGAGCCGGCCGCACGGCCCCGGAGCGCCCGCGAACTGTTGGAATCCTTGCACCGCTGCCGGGGCGTCGCGGTCAGGCGGCAGGGGGCCACCACGCAAACCCGTCGGCGACGGTGGCTGCTGCCCGCGCTGGTGACAGTTCTCGGTTGTGTGCTGGCCGCCGTCGGGGCGTGGTGGTACGTGCATAGCCATCCCCCCGTTCCCTCGTCGGATCGTTCGGTGGCCGTGCTGCCTTTCGAGAACCTGAGCCCGGAAGCCGCCGACGCCTTCTTCACCACCGGCCTGCAGGACCAACTCGCCGCCGATCTGGCGCGGGTGGCTTCGCTGAAGGTCGTCGGCGTTGACAGCACGCGCCGCTACCCGCCCGAGAACCGGGACATCGCCCGCATCGGGCAGGAACTCGGTGTGGCCTACCTGCTGGAGGGCAGCGTGCGCCGCACGGACACGCGGGCGACCGTCGACGTGCGGCTGGTCAGCGCGCAGAACTCGACCCGCGTTTGGAGCAGGCGCTATGACCGTCCGCTGAGCGACCTGTTCACCATGCAGGGCGAGATTACCCTCGCCGTGGCCGACCGTCTGCAAGCCCCGGTGACCATTGAGGAGAACGCCGCCATCAACGACCTGCCCACGAGCGACCCGGTGGCCTACGACCTTTACCTGCGTGCCCGCGAAGCGCCTACCCTGGTGCCGGATGAAGCCGCCGTGCGCGCGGAAGCACGCCGCAAGATCGCCCTGCTGGAAAAAGCCGTCGCGCGAGACCCGAACTTCTTCCTGGCCTACTGTGAATTGGCCGAGGCGCACGATAGCCTCTATTTCCGCCGGACGGGGGCTTCGGCAGAAGAATTGTCCGTGGACCATCACGCCATCGCCGACAGCATCCTGGCCACGGCGCGGCGGCTGCGACCGAACGCTGGCGAGATGCACTTCGCCCAAGCTTACCACTTCCGCGTTACAAGCATGAACGGGGACGAGGCCCGCGCGGAGATAGAGATCGCTCGCCGACTGCTGCCCAACAACGCCGAGGTCGAGGATCTTGCCGCGCAAATCGCCGTCAATGACGGTCGCCTGGAGGATGGAATTCGCGCCATGGAACACCTCGTCGCCCTGGAACCTCTGCATCTCGGAGTCCTCTACTATCAGGCCCGATACTACCGCAGGGCGCGCCGCTACGAGGACTACGAGCGTACGATGGCCAAACTGATCTCCATCACCGCGGAGCAGGATCGCAAAGAGGGAAACTTGCCCATGAACAAAGCGCTGGGACCCTACGAAGGACGCGGGGATACCGCCCCCTTGCGCGCGGCCTTGGCGTCCTACGCAAACATCGAGGACCTGCCCGGTCAAAAGCGAGACGTCTATAGCCTATTGCTGTACCTCGCCGAGCACGACGCCGACGCGGTTTCCCGCTTGCTGGCTGGGAGCAAGAAGACTCAGTTCATCCTCGGCGTCCCGATCCCGAAGGCCTGGTTCGAAGCCCTGGCCGCGCGAATCCGTGGAAACGAGGCAGCCGCCCGCGCCGCGTTCACCACGGCGCGCGTGGAAATAGAAAAATTGACGTTGGCAGACCCGGGAAATCCGAGGCTTCTGAGCATGCTGGCGATCACCGACGCGGGTCTCGGGCGGACGGAGGCCATCGACGAAGCACGGCGCGCCTGTACGTTGGTGAAGGTTGCCCCCATCGCTCCG
>CALMVM010000353.1:23630-24612 GCA_937873255.1 uncultured Verrucomicrobiota bacterium
GCGGTGGTGTATGCCTGGCTGGGCCAGCCGGACGCTGCCTTCGCCGAACTGGAAAAGTGGGTGGATCAGCCGGCTGGGGATAGCACTCCGGACCAACCCACCTACGGCGACTTCCGGCTCGACCCGCTCTGGGACCCTTTGCGGAGCGACCCGCGCTTCGAGGCGTTGGTCCTGCGTTTGGCTCCGAAAGGAGCGTCGGGAGAGGTGGCGCCACGTCCCTGAGAAGATCGGGCGGCTCGTTCCTTGTTCCGTGCGCTGCGGCGGTGTTTCCCTCGCCTGATCCATCACGTCGGCGAGGTCCCATCGCTCGACGGGGCAAACAAAGTTTTTTGAGATTCCCGGCCCTGAAAGCTTGAGGAAAAGGAAGGGGCTCACCGCGCGCAACGAGATTTGTCGGCGAAAAACCTCCGACTCGAATGCACTTGAACGACTCCGCTAAAACCTCCCGCCCGTTAGCCTTGGTCACCGGTGCCTCCAGCGGCATTGGTGCCGATGTTGCCCGTGAACTGGCCCGCGACGGCTACGACCTCGTGCTTGTCGCCCGCCGCGAAGCCCTCTTGCAAACCTTGGCGGCCGAACTGGCTGGCTACGGCGCTCGTTCGACGGTCATCTCGGCGAACCTGGGAGTATGTCTCGCCGCCGCGCGGCTCAACGCCGAGTTGACGCGCTTGGGCTTGGATGAACCCGAGGTACTCATCAACTCCGCCGGGTTTGGTGACTACGCAGACTTCCTCCGGGCCGAACCGACCAAGCTGACCGAGATGCTTCACCTCAACGTTGTCGCGCTGACCGAACTGACCCGGACGTTTCTGCCGGGAATGGTTGCGCGCGGCCGGGGGCGGGTGCTTCTGGTTGGGGCACTCTCCGGGCTGGCGCCAGAAGCCGGCAGCGCGGTTTACAACGCCTACAAAGCTTATGTGCTCAGCCTGGGGGAGGCACTGGCCAAAGAACGCCGGGGTACCGGGGTCACGTTGACGACCTT
>CALMVM010000354.1 GCA_937873255.1 uncultured Verrucomicrobiota bacterium
GTGGGGGCCGGCTCCGGTTTCGGCGCACCGGCTTTTTTGTCGGCCGAGTTTTGGCGGCGCGCCGCGAAGCGTTGCGCGATCCGGTCCATGTACAGGTAAATCACCGGCGTCGTGTAGAGAGTCAGGATTTGCGAAAGCAGCAGGCCGCCGACGATGGACACACCCAGCGGCCGGCGCAGTTCTGAGCCCGTGCCGGTTTCCAGAGCGAGCGGCAATGCGCCGAGCAAGGCGGCGGCCGTCGTCATCATGATCGGCCGGAAACGCAGCAGACACGCCTTGTAGATGGATTCCTCGGGCGACAGCCCCTCGTCGCGTTCCGACTCCAACGCGAAGTCGATCATCATGATCGCGTTCTTCTTGACGATGCCGATCAGCAAAATGATGCCGATGAGCGCCACCAGCGAAAGGTCCATCCCGCAAACCAGCAAAGCGAGCAGCGCGCCGACGCCCGCCGATGGCAGCGTGGACAGGATCGTGATCGGGTGAATGTAACTCTCGTACAGTACGCCGAGCACGATGTAGATGACCACCAGCGCCGCGAGGATCAGGTAAGGTTCGCTCGCCAGCGACGAACGAAATTCCGCCGCGCTGCCGCTGAACGTCGTGGCAATCGTGTCGGGCAGGCCGATTTCGCCCTGGACCTTCTGGATCGATTCGACGGCCTGGCTAAGAAAGCTGCCGGTCCGCAGGTTGAACGATATCGTGGACGACGGGAACTGCCCCTGGTGCGGGATCGACAACGGGGCGGTGGTCGTGGTGATGTGCGCGATGGTCGTCAGCGGGATGAGCTGGCCGGTGGTCGATTTGACGTAGATTTTGTCCATCGCGTCGGGGGAATCACGGAAGCCCGGTTCGACTTCGAGGATGACGCGGTATTGGTTGAGCTGGGTGTAGATCACCGACACCTGCCGCTGGCCGAACGCGTCGTAGAGGGTGTCGTCAATCGCCTGCGTGAGCACGCTGTAGCGGGAAGCCTTGTCGCGGTCGATGTCGACGGACAGCTGCAGGCCGTCGGACTGCTGGTCGCTCGCCACGTCGGTGAGTTCGGGCAGAGAGCGCATCTTATCGACGAGCTTTTGCGTCCATTGCGCCAGCTCCACCGGGTCGGCGTCCTGGAGAATGTATTGGTATTGCGTGCGGCTGACGCGGCTGTCGAGTTGCAGATCCTGGACGGCCTGGGTGTAGAGCGAGATGCCCTGGATATCGCCCGTGGCCCGCCGCAGACGCTCGATGATTTCCTCCGCGTTGCTCTTACGGTCCTTGCGCGGCTTGAGGACGATGGTCATGCGGCCGGTGTTGATCGTCGCATTGACGGAGCCCGCCCCGACGAACGATGCCACCGTTTGCACGTCGGGGTCCTTGCGCACGATCTCCGCGACCGTCCGCTGGCGCTCGACCATAGCGGGGAACGAGATGTTTTGCGCGGCGTCCGTGACGCCGATCACCACCCCCGTGTCCTGCTGCGGCAGCAGGCCCTTCGGGATGATCATGTAAAGCCAGATCGTGCCGACGAGCGTCGCGGCGGCGATCATCAGGGTGAAGAACTGGTTCTTGAGCACCCACTTCAGGCCGGACTCGTACCAGGCCAGCATGCCGTCGAAAAATTGCTCCGTCCAACGGTAGAACCAGTTGTGGTTCTGCTTATCCTTGCCGGTGGCGTCCTCCTTCTTCTCCGGCTTGAGGAGCCGGGCGCACATCATCGGGGTGAGCGTCAGCGAGATCACCGCCGAGACGACCACGGCGGCGCTGAGCGTGAGCGCAAACTCGCGGAACAGCCGGCCCACGATGCCGGTCATGAACAGCAGCGGGATGAACACCGCGATCAGCGAAACGCTCAACGACACCACCGTGAAGCCGATCTGCTTCGCTCCCTTGAGCGCCGCCTCGAACGGCGGATCGCCCGCCTCGATGAAACGCACGATATTCTCGATCATCACGATGGCGTCGTCCACGACGAAGCCCGTCGAGATCGTCAGCGCCATCAGCGAGAGGTTGTCCAAGCTGAAGCCGGCGAGCTTCATCAGACCGAACGTCCCAATGATCGAAAGCGGCAACGCCACGCTCGGGATGACCGTCGCCCAGAGCTTGCGCAGGAAGACGAAAATAACCATCACCACGAGCCCCACGGTGAGGATCAACGTGAATTGCACGTCCTCGACCGACGCGCGGATGGTCTCGGTGCGGTCGGTCAGGACGTTGACCTTCACCGACGGCGGGATCGTCGCGGTCAACTGCGGCAGCAGCGCCTTGATGCGGTCCACCGTCTCGATGATGTTCGCGCCCGGCTGCCGCTGGATGTCGAGCAGCACGGCGGGTTTATAACTGTTGTGGCCGTCGGATACCCACGCGGCGAGCTGGTCGTTCTCGACGCTGTCGATGACCGTGCCGATGTCGCTGATGCGCACCGGCGCGCCGTTGCGGTACGCGACGATGATCGGCTTGTAGGCATCGGCGGTAAAAATCTGATCGTTCGAGCCAATGGTCTCGGACTGGCGCGGACCGTCGAAGCTCCCCTTCGGAGCGTTGACGTTCGCCTGGCCCAACACCGTGCGCACGTCCTCCAGGCTCAGGCCGAGCGATGCCGCCGCCGCCGGGTTGACGCGCACCCGCACCGCCGGCTTCTGGTTGCCCTGGATCGAGACGAGGCCGACGCCGCTGACCTGGCTGAGCTTCTGGGCGAGCACCGTGTCCGCGAAGTCGTTGACCTTGTCCGGCGGCAGCGTGTCCGAGGTGATCGCCAGGGAGAGGATCGCCGTGTCGGCGGGATTGACCTTGTTGTACGTCGGCGGGTTGGGCAGGTTCTTGGGCAACACGCCGTTGGCGGCGTTGATGGCGGCCTGCACGTCCTCGGCGGCGGCGTCGATCTCGCGGTCGAGGACGAATTGCAGCGTGATCGTGGCGTTGCCGAAGGAACTGGTCGAGTTCATCGACGCCAGTCCCGGGATCTGGCCAAACTGCCGTTCCAGCGGCGTCGTCACGGAGGACGCCATCACGTCCGGGCTCGCGCCGGGCAGTTGCGCGAAGACCTGGATCGTCGGGAAATCCACCGCCGGCAGCGCCGAGATCGGCAGCAATTCGTAGCCGAGCAGCCCCAGGAGGATCACCGCCGCCATCAAAAGCGACGTGGCGACGGGCCGTCGGATGAACGGTTCGGAAATGCTCATATCAGCGGCGGCGAAACCCGGTCACTGCCGCGCGGCCACGACCGGCGACGCGGAAGGCGACGCGTGCGCGTTGCGTTTTTTGTCGCCGCCCTCGGACGGCGGACGGCGCTCGCCACCGGGTTTGTCGCCGTGTTCGTTGGAGAGCGAGACTTTCGAACCCGGTTGGAGTTTGTACTGGCCGTCGACGACGACGCGCTCGCCTGCCTTGACTCCGTCGTCGAGCAGCGCGACGCCGTCCTCGGTTTGCGCAACCTTGACCGGCCGCGTCTCCACCGTCTGGTCGTCCTTGATCACGAAGACGTACGACCCCTTCGGACCCCGCTGCACGACGCTGGACGGCACGGTCAGGCCGTGCTCGCGTGTGGTCAGTAATAGCCGCGCGTTGATGAACTCGCCCGGCCACAGGCGCAGATCGTCATTCTGGAAGGTCGCCTTGAGCTTGATGGTGCCGGTGGTTTGGTCGATGAGGTTGTCGATGACGGCAAGGGTCCCCTCCCCGAGTTGGCCCGTCTTGTCGCGGCCCATGGCGATGACCTTCATCTGGTTTTGCGCCTGTCCGGCGGGATGCTGGTCGCGGATGAGCTGGAGGTTTTGCTCCGGGAGCGTGAACACAACCGAGATCGGGTGGACCTGGGTGATGACCACCACCCCGCCCGCGTCGCCCGCGTGGATGATGTTCCCCTGATCGACGAGCCGCACTCCCACCCGGCCCGCAATCGGCGCGGTGATGCGTGTGTAATCGAGCTGCGTGCGCGCGATGTCGACGGCGGCCTGGTCGCCCTGCACGGTCGCCACCTGCTGGTCGACCAGGAACCGCTGGGTGTCGAAACTCTGCTGGTCGAGCACCTTTTTGTTGATGAGGTCCTCGTCGCGCTTGAGGGTCAACCGCCCGTTGGAAAGCTGCGCTTCGTCCTGCGCTTTCTTGGCCAACGCCTGATCCAACTGCGCTTGGTAGGGACGCGCGTCGATCATCGCCAGCAAATCGCCTTCCCTCACATCCTGGCCCTCGGTGAACGCGACCTTTTCGATCTGCCCGTCCACCCGCGCTTTGACCGTCACCGTGTTGAACGCCTGCACGGTGCCGAGGCCGTCCAGGTAAATCGGCACGTCCTGCTCCTCGACCTTGCCGGCGATCACGGGCACCGCTGCATCCGGCCCGCCTGGCCCCCCGTGATGACCGCCTCCGTTC
>CALMVM010000355.1 GCA_937873255.1 uncultured Verrucomicrobiota bacterium
GAAAAGGTGTAAACCACGCAGCAAAGGTATTTCAGCAGCGCGATTTTCAAACGGGATACAGGCCGGCACAGCATCATGCGCATGGTCCCCTCCTCTACCTCCTTGCTCACCACATCACCCGCCACCAGCGCCAGGAACAACGCCCCGAGAAGGGACACCGTCCACATCATCATCTGCAACCCCAGGGTCAGTCCCGAAAAATACCGGTCGAACGCGAAGCCGTTTTGCTCGATGGCATGCTGGAACATGCGCTTCGGCCCGGGCAGGTTCGTACCCAGCAGAATCAAAATTTCCACTATCAGGAACGCCGCGAAACCGATGTATGTACGTCGGCGCGCGAACATCTTGAGCAGTTCATTCCGGAACTGCAACAGGAAGAGAGTTTCCATTATCGTTACGAAAAATCGCCGAAGCCGATCATAAAATGTTCAGGCCGCATCGATCCTGTCGAACGCGGTTCCTTCGCTGATCGTGCGAAGATAAACATCCTCCAGGTTTTGCCGAACGGGTTCGACCGCGCGCACGCGTACGTCCGCGCCGACGAGGGCCGCGACCAGATCGGCCACGTCGGCTTCCTGCGAGGCGAGGGTGACCGTGTGCGTTTCCGCGTCGAGCGTCGCTCCGCAGGCGGTGACGGCGACGCCCGTGCGCTCCCAGTCGTCCACTTCCAAGCGGTAGCGCACCTTGTCTCCAGCGAGTTCCTGCCAGTGTCCCTGGAACACCATGCGCCCCTTGTTGAGGATGGCGATCCGACTGCAAACCTGTTGGACCTCCGTCAACAGGTGCGAGGACAACACGATGGTCAGGCCGCGTTCGCGGTTGAGTTGGAGGATGAGTTCGCGCAATTCGTGGATTCCCTCCGGGTCCAACCCTTCGGCGGGTTCGTCGAGCAATACCAGTTCGGGTCGTGGCAGGAGGGCCTGCGCCAGGGCCAGGCGCTGGCGCATCCCGTGGCTGTACGCGCTCACGGGATCGTGGATGCGTTTTTCCAGGCCGACGAAACGCACGGTCTCCATCATTTCCGCGTCGGGCACGCGGCGCGATAGCGCGGTGAAGATCGACAGGTTTCGCCAACCGCTGAGGTAATCGTAAAAAGCGGGCGTCTCGAAGATCGCCCCGACCTTTTCCAAGGCGCGGGCGCGGTCGCGCTGGACGGAAATCCCACGCACGAACGCCTCGCCGCCGGTCGGTCGCAACTGACCCAGGATCAGGCCGAACGTCGTGCTCTTGCCCGCGCCGTTGTGCCCGAGCAGGCCGAAGACTTCCCCCGCCGGGATGTCGAGCGTGAGCGGTTCGAGCGCGGGTTTGCCGCGGAAGGTCTTGCTGAGATTTTCGAGGTGGACCATGCGGAAAAAAGCAGGAGGCGGAGAAGGCAGAGGTCAGAGCCGAGTCTGCGAGACATCGCCCACAAGGTAATAATGCAGAAGTCCGAAAGGGCGGAAGGCGGAACTGCGCATCGGGGCGGCGTCAGAGCTTGTTCCGTGCAGTCGGGGGCGGGTCGGCAAACTCCGCGTCGGGCAGGGTGTCTGTAAACCGGATGTTCGTGAATCGATAGCGCGGGTAGATCGCGTGCGGCGGGGGCGAGTCACCCACGGCCGGGTGATCCTTGCCGCCAAGGACGTTGATTTCCGTCGCCTCGCGCAAGGCGCGCGTCTCGCGGTCGATGAGCAATTCCCAGTGCGCGCCGTCAGAGGTTTCGCCGACGAGCTTCCAACAGGCGCGGCCGTCCTCGCTGTTTGCGTCGGGGAGTTGCCGTAGCGACACGAAATCGAGATAACCCGGATTGCCCAGCAGCAGCGGCGGCACGAGGTACGACAATCCCAGCGAGATGCCCGCGCAACTGTCCAGGACCTGACCCAACGATGGCTTGACCTCGTCCTGTTTTTCACCCCACTGGCGAAAGAAAAGTTTTCCCTCCTTCGTGAAGATCAGGCTCGTACCGCTCTTGTTGTGAAAATCCTTTTGCGTCCACGCCAGCCGGAAGCGGCCGGGCCGCGCGAAACGCAACGTCATCGTGCGGTGGTCCGGAGGCAGCGACGAACCTTCCTCGTGGTCGTCGCAGCTCCCCTCGCACGCGAACGCCGCCGCCGACGCGTAGGTCTTGAACATCCCACGGAGGATGTCAATCGCCTCGGACTGCATCTCGGCGCGCGCGCGACCAACCCAAAGCAGCATCACCAACGCAACCGCCCACGCGTTCCGTGTCGTGGCCCGCCTACCCAAGGGTTTCCCTCCCGTGCGGACGCGTGAAATCCTGCACCGGCCCGGCGGGCACGATGCGCGTCGGATTGATCTCGGGATGCGTCAGGTAGTAATGGCGCTTGATATGGCTGAAATCCACCGTCTCGGCAACGCCGGGCGTCTGGTAGAGATCGCGCAGGTACCCGGACAGGTTCGGGTAATCGGCGATGCGGCGCAGGTTGCACTTGAAGTGCCCGACGTACACCGCGTCGAAGCGCACCAGCGTCACGAACAGCCGCCAGTCACTCTCCGTGACGACCGCGCCATGCAGGTAGCGCGTGCGTCCGAGCCGCGTTTCCAGCGCGTCGAGCGTATCGAAAAGGGGGTAGACGTGCCGCTCGTAGTCATCCTGGTGGACCGCGAACCCCGCCCTGTACACGCCGTCGTTGACCGTGTCGTAAAGGATGGCGTTGAGCCGGTCGATCTGCTCGCGCAGCGACGCCGGCCCGGGATAGAAATCCACCGTCGGATCGCCGCCGCAGCCGTCGAAGGCGGAGTTGAACATCCGCATCAGGTCGTCGTCGGAATTGCTGACGATGCGCCGGGTTTCCTTGTCCCAGAGCACGGGGACGGTCACCCGGCCGGAAAAATCGGGATCGGTGGCGAGGTAGGCTTCCTTGAGGAAACGGAAGCCGTTGACCGGGTCGCCCGCGGGCCCACCGGGAATGGCCCAGCCCGGGTCGTCCTCGCGTACGGGATCGACGACGGTCATGCCGACGACGTTCTCCAGTTTCTTGAGCCGGCGCAGGATGATGATGCGGTGCGCCCACGGGCAGGCGAGCGACACGTAGAGATGATAGCGTCCCACGACGGCGGGGTACGGCGAACCCGGGTCGGCCGTGACCCAGTCGCGGAAAGCGTCGGGCTGCCGGTCGAAGCCGTCCCGCTCGTCGCGTTCGTCGGGGAAGATGGAGCCGCTCATCGGGAGAATTGGGCCGACTCTACGCACGAACGCGCCGGGAGGCGAGCGGGGAGTTGCGGCCGGGGGGGCGGAGCGGGCATTTGCAAGTTGTCCCGGCCCATCCGTTTCTGATAACACGGCGGTGGGTCTTGC
>CALMVM010000356.1:0-7090 GCA_937873255.1 uncultured Verrucomicrobiota bacterium
CCCGTCCCATCAGCGGCCGCTTGGCCTTGTCGCGGTCGCCGCCCGCGCCGAAGATCACGAGGGTGCAGGGAGGGGCGGGTTCGACGCCCGACGGACCGTTGTTGTGGGATTGCGACGGGATCATCATGTCTGGCATTGTTGAGGAGGTGCCGATCAAGTGCAAGCGCGCTGTAAGGCGGTCCGTTACAGCCGGCGATAAAATCGCGCCAATCCCCACGCGTTCACCACGCCGTCGAACGACCGCCGCGCGAACGCCGCCGCTCCTTCCGACAAACGCCGCGCCAACGCCGCGTCGTCGAAGACCCTCTCGCACGACGCCGCGATCTCCGCCGCTTCCCCGGTGTTCAGGACCAACGCCTCACGCCCCGCTCCGACGCGCAGTCCGACGTTCGCGCGCGGCAGCAGCACGGGGCGGCCCGACGCCAGGAACTCCGGCACTTTGGATGGAAGCCGATAGCGATTAAAGGCGTCGTCCCGCCCGGGTTGGACGAGTACATCGGCCAACCGCAGCAACGCCGGCAGTCGAGCCCGGTCCACGAAGCCGAGGTGCCGCACGAAACGCGAAAGCCGCGCCGGGTCGAAGCGGGCGACGAATTCCGGCGTGTCATGACCCGTGCGGATCAGCCGGCACGGCGTCCCGCGTTCGTTGAGCAAAAACACGACCTCGTAAAGTTCCCGCATCTCCGCCTCGTTGGCGAAATGGCTGCTGCCGGGATAGCAGATGATTCTCTCGTCGGCACCGATCCCGAGCGACGCGCGCAAATCCCCGTCCGGCGGACCCGGATGGAACCGCCTGAAATCCACACCCGGCCACAATTCGACGAACGGAATGCCGGCGGGCACGAAGTCCGCCCGCCTCGCCGTGATGCCGGTGACGCCGTGCGCGGAAGCGAGGAATCGCCGATACTCGCGCGGGTGAGAGAGATGGACGGGCAGGCGGGCGGCGAGTTCGGCGTCGGATCGTTCCCGCAACCGCGCGAAATCCTCTCCGACGAAAGCCGAGGTCAGGTGTTCCTCGTTGTCTTCGAGATGCACGACTAATCTGGCATCCGGCAAGTGTTGGCGGCAAAACTCGACGGCCCGCCGAACATGCTCACGCGGCGTCCACACGTGGAGAAGATCGGCGGGTCGGCCGTTGGAGAAAAGCTCCCTCGGACGTTCCCACGCATCGGCGAAAATGGCGGGGCGGAACGGCGGTTTCTCGCCGAGCACGGCGGCGCTCGCCCGGTCGTCGCCCGGAATCGCCACGGCGCATGCGTGCCCCAACGCTTGCAGCGCGGCGGCGAACCCCGCGATGTGCCCCATGCTGTTGCACGCGAAATCGTCGTGGCAGAAAAAGAGAACGTTCATCGGCCGGACGCCCGCGCTTTTCGTCGCGTCTGTTTGGGCAAAGGACCCGTCGGCAGAGCGGCGAGGAGTTCGGCGGCGGCCTCCTCCCAGGTTCTGAGCGGACGACGGTCGATCTCGGCGGTCAGCGCGGCGAGTTTTTTCGGCGAGGTGGCGAGGGTGATGATCGCCTCGGCGATGACCCGGGCGTGATAGACATCAATCGTCAGACACCCCCCGCCCGCCGCCACTTCTTTCATGACGCCGGTATCCGCGCAGATGCAAGGCCGACGGAACCACAGGCTTTCGAGGATGGGCAACGCGCTGCCCTCCAGCATCGAAGGATAGATCGTGAAATCGCAGTCGTGGTACAGGCCCGCCAGCGCGCCGTATTCGGCCCATTCGATCCACCGGATTTTTTGCGGGTGGCGTTCGACCGATTGGCGCACCGCCTCGGGGACATTGTCCTCGCTGAAAAGATGCGGCTTTCCGACCAGGCGGAGTTCGAACGGAATGTCGGGACGCTCGGTGGCGATGAAATCGCACGCCTCCAGCAGCCGTCGCAGATTTTTGCGAGGCTCCACGGCGGAGATGCACAAGACCCGCAACGGTGCCGCCGGGTCACGGGACAGAGTGGCCGTCGTGCGCACCCGGCTCAACCCGTCCGCGCCGGGTAACCAGACTTTCGTCGTGGTCTCGGGCAGTTTCTTCGCCTTCAGGAATCGCTTCCAATCGCGTTGGACGAACCGCGAAACCGGGAAAACCCGGTCCGCCCCGCTGACCGCGCGCAGGTAAGCCTCGTGCGCGTGCGGCGTCTTCAGCGGAAAAAAGCGCGGCTCGTTGTTCGGCATCGTGTCGTAGAGAACGACCGCCGACTTCCAGCCGTGCCGCCGGACGTATTCGATCCACGGCCTGGCCTGGCCATCGTGGAATACTTCCGGCAACACGACCCACGCGCCGTCCTGCCCGGACGGAAGTTCATGCAAAGACGGCAGGCTCGCGGTCGGATCAAGCAACTCGCCCGCCGAAGGCTCGAACAGCGACGCGGAGGATCGTTCGTTCGCCGTCGCCGCCGGAGCGCGCAAGGCCTCCGCGTCCGCGCCGAGCGACATCTCCGGAGGCAGCAGGCACAGGCTGCGCGTGCTGGACCTCCACGCGACCAGGCGCACGTGCGCGCCGATTCGGCCGAAGGCCGCGGCGAGACCGCGCACGTACGTTTGCACACCCGTCCGGTTGCTGGTTTGCGCGGTGTCTCCGACCACGAGGTAGACCGGCGAGTGCGAGGGATCGGCGGGTGCGGCGGGGTCGGTGCGCAGCTCCCGACGCCGGTGACGGTAATCCTGCCACCGGAACAGCCACCGCAGCGCCAGATCGAGCCGGCGCGAGGGCGGATCCGGCGAAAGCACTTGCTCCAGCGAACGGCAGAAACGCCAGAAATTGTACTTCCACGGCCGCCACCGGTGCTTGTGGAGGTATTCCCGGCCGACGGTTTGTTCCAACGCCCGCGTGCGCGGTTCGAGCAGGCCGTTCGAGAAATCGGCGAGCCAGCGTTCGCGGAACCGCCGCTGGTTGGCATCCTCGTGCCGCATCCGTCCCGGAGATGCGTTGACGTGATGGTAGATGACGCTGCGGTTCGCCACGAAATGGCGGTAGCCGTGCGTCGCCGTGCGCAGGCAGAAGTCCACGTCCTCGCCGCCGTTGCGGTATTCCTCGTCGAAGCCGCCCTGGTCGAGAAAGACTTTTTTGCGGACGACGCAGCACGCCGCCGTCACGGCGGGCCAGCGCAGGTAATCTTCGCGCGGCGCGAGCGATTCCCCCCGCGCCGCGTGCTGCGGGAAACGGTCGCGGTCGAAGTAAATCCCGGCGTGATCGATCAACCCGCCGATGGGTTCGCGCTGAACGTTGCCGACGCACGCCACGTCGGGCAGCAGACGGGCCAACCGCGCCATCGGTTCCAGCCAGCCGGGCAGGAGCAGGGTGTCGTTGTTGAGCAGGCAGAGCAGTGGCGCGCGGGCGAGCCTCGCGCCGACGTTGTTGTTGGCCGCGTAGCCGCGCGGATGTTCGTTGAGGACGACGCGGGTCCGGCCGTCGTCGGGCAGGCCGCGCAGGAAGTCGCGCGTGCCGTCGGTGCTGCCGTCGTCGATGAGGATCCACTCGTACTCCCACCCCGCCAACGTACGGTGCAGGCTTTCCGCACAGGCGCGGGTCAGCTCCAACCGGTTGAAAAGCGGGGTGATGACGGAAACTTGCATGCGCGCACGAATAGCCACGCCCCGCGCGGCCGGAACGGCTCAGATCACGTCGCCGAATGCCGGTTGCGCATATCCCGCAACCGACCGCGCGATCCGATGGACGCGGCGGAAGCGACGAAAACCGGGGTACGCATTTCCTCCCACGATAGCGGTGGCCCCCACGGGGAAACAAGTCCGCTTTTGCATCGCTCGACGCGGTGGATTTTATTCGGTTAACGGGCGTCGCGGGTCGCCTCCAGCCAGACCGCTTGCCGGGCGACGGGGAAACGGCGCTGCTGGAAATTCGTCCACCCGGCCCGGCGGGCCAACGCCGATAGTTCCGTGTAGCTGAACGCCCGGCGCACGGAAATCCGGGCATCGTATTTGGTCATCGGTTCGCGGTACAGGACCGCCGTCAGGAGCCACACCGCAGCCACCGCCATGCGGCTGCGTTCCAGATCGGCCACGAGGACCGCGCGGCGGGCGAGTTCCCGGCAGCGGCGCAGCAGGCGTACCGCGTCTTCCTGGCCGAAATGGTGCAGGGCCAGCGAGCAGAAAACGAAGTCGTATTCCCCCGCTCCGCCGTCGGCGTTCAGGGCATCGCCCTCGCGGAACACGATCTCCGGATAACCGCCGCTCAGGCGGCGGGCGATTTCCACGGTGGACGCCTGGTAATCCACTGCCTCGATGCGAACGGTGACACCGCGCGCGCGCGCCCAGTCCACCATCAGCCGGGGAATGTCGCCGGACGCCGTGCACAGGTCCAGAATCCGGTACTGCTCCCCGGGCCGGAACCACCGCCGCAGAAAGCCCTGGATCAGACGATGACTGCCGAAGTGGCGGTTGATGCCGACGAGGTTGGCGAGGTCGATTTCCAGTTCCCGCGACACCGGCTGCGGCCGGTCCATGAGTTCGGGCTGCGCCGGGTCGAATTCGCGCGGGAACATTTCTGGGAAAAGTTGGCTGACGCCCCCAACGCGTCAGCGGCGTGGGAGCAGGCGTCTCGGATGCGGGAATTATTTCTCTGCCGCCAGAGCGAGGAGCGCCAGCATTCGTCCCGTGCGCCCCTTCTCGCGGCGATAGGAGTAATACGACTCCGGCGCGGCAGCGGTGCAGGTGCCGCAATCTTCCACCCGCCCCACCCCGGCGTCGCGGCATTGCTCGACGATCTTAGCCGCGAAATACGTCTCGTACCACCGCGGTCGGATGCACGGCCCGATCTGCACCACGAGGTCGGCCGCGCGGCTGCCGAATCGCTCGGCCATCACACGCACCGCCGCCGCCGTGATTCCCAGTTCCGTGCCTTTGCGGCCCGAATGCACGAGCGCGATCACCCGCCGGACTTCATCCACGACGAAGACCGGCGCGCAATCCGCTACGTAAATTCCCAGGCACACGTCCTCCCGATCCGTGACGAGGCCATCCGCACCCGCTACCGCGGCATCCGGCAAACCCTCCCCGGCCGCGACGACCCCCACGAGGTCGCCGTGTACCTGTTCGGCGGTGATCAGCCGGCGCTCGCCGACACCGAGGTCCGCCATCGCCTGACGGTGGAGCCCGTCGAGGCGCGCGAGGGCCGAAGCGCGGTCTGTCAGCACGTCCACACCCGGCACCCGGCCGACGAACCCGTGGATCACCGGCAGTCCGCGCAAGGCGGCGAACTGTTCCACGGGCGCGACTCCGGCAACGGGTGGGGCAGCGCGCTTCAACGATCCTCCAGGAGGTGCTCGCGCTGGTTCAGCGGCTTGCGTTTGCGGCTGCCGTTGTTGTCGGGGACGGGGTCGGTGTTGCCGTTCTGGCTGTCGTTGGCGGCGGCGTTGATCTTCGGATCAAGCGGCTTGCCCGAGCCGCGCGCCTTCGTGTCAGGCGTCTTGATGGTGCCGAGCGGCAGTTTCTTCGCCGGTTCGGTGGACCCGGTCTGGTCCGCGCCGGTCGGATAGCGGCGCGAGGTGAGTGGATCGTTGAACGCCTCGTCGTAGATCGTGCTGGTGCCCGTGACCCGCTCGTAGTTGCTCAGCGTGACGGCGTACTGATAACGCGCCTGGAGTTCGGTCGTCTGCGCGGCAAGGAGTTGCTGTTGGGAGGTGAGCACGTCGAGCTGCGTGCCCGCACCGGCCGAAAGACGGGCCTGCGACAGCCGCACGGCTTCCTCGGCCTCGCTGACGTTCAAAACCTGGCTGGCGATCAATTCCTTGTCCTGCTGGAGCGTCAGGTAATTGCTCTGGATGTCCTGCACCACGGCGTTCACGTCGTCGAGGTACGTGATGCGCGACTCGCGCAACGCCGCGTTGGCCTGCTTGGCGCGGCCGTACGTGGCGAGGCCATCGAAGATGTTCCAGTTGAAGTTCGCGCCGTAGAACCAGCCCGTGAGCGTGCGTCCGAGGTCGTCGGTGACGACGCTGTTGCGTGCCTCGAAACCGCCGTTGACGGTCAACGTCGGCTGGTAACCGGCGGCGGCGATGCGCACCTGCTCGACTTGGGCGAGGATGTTGAGCCGCTGCTGTTTGAGGAGCGCGCGGTTGGTCTTGCCCGCCGCGACGCCCGCCTCGGGGTCGAAGTTTTGCGGGTGATAGTCGAGGTTGCCCACGAGCTTGATCGGCGACGTTTTCTCCTGCACCGGCCCGTACTCGATGCCGAGCACGCGCGCCAGTCCGATGAAGCCGAGGTTGTAAGTGTTCTGCGCGTTGATGACGTTCGGGCGCTGGTTGGCCACGGCGACACTGGCCTGGAGCACGTCGAAGCGCGGCACCGTGCCGGCCGCGAACCGGTTTTGCTGGTCGGTGAGCTGGCTCTGGAGCAGGCGGAGGTTTTCCTGTTGGTTGGCGATGTTGGCCTGGTCGTAGAGCACCGTGTAGAAGTCCGTTTTGACGGTGTTGATCGTCGTGTCCACCGTTTCGCGCAGGGAATAATACGCCGCGTCGCGCAGGAACCGGGCCTGCCGGATCTGGGGCGGAATCGCCGCGTTGTAGAGCGTCTGCTGGATCTGGACCGTGATGGTGTACGACTTGTCGTTGGTCGTCGAATTGCCGCCGAAGAGCGAACTGAAGGGCAGCAGCCCCTGCTGGCCGGTGGCGGAATTTTGCGTGACGAAGTTCAGGTTGCTCAGGTTGTTGCCGCCCACCGCGCCGGTACCCGTCCCGGTGCCGACCACGGTCCCCGTGCTCGTGCCCGCCCCGGCGAACACGCCGCTGCTGCCACCGCCGCCGCTGTTCGAAAGCGAACGGTCCGTCTGGTTGAACGCCCCCGCCGCCACGAGGTGCGGCAACGCCGCCGCGCGTACCTCGATGAACACCCCCTGGAGCCGCTGAATCTCCTGCAACTGGCCGAGAATCTGCGGGTTGCGGTGCAGAGCGATGTCGATGGCATCGTCCAGCGTGAGGTGGCTCAGACGCTCGGCGAGCGACGGATCGGTCGGGCCGGGGCGACGGCCGGGCGCGTCGCCGGCGCGGGCCGGCGACGGCCACAGGCCGGCGGCGAGAAACAGGACGGCCCCGGTACGGGCGGCGGCGCGGAAACAACGGTTCTTCATGACT
>CALMVM010000356.1:7100-13017 GCA_937873255.1 uncultured Verrucomicrobiota bacterium
GTTTCCAGGCGGTCCACCAGCCCCGTCGCGGCGGCGGTCGTGTGGCGCATGCGCGCGGCGATCTCGGACATCGTCAGCGCGTCGCCGCAGTTGAGCGCGCCAAGCAGGAAAAATTGCGCGAAGGACACGTCGCCGCGCGACAGTTCGCAGGATAGGTTCGTCAGGAAGCAGCGTTGCAGGTAGAGCAGGATGTCGGCGAGTTCTCCCGTGTCCACGCACGGGGCGGGCGGCGGGGCGGTGACAATGCTCTTGGCTGGCAGGCTGGTCTTCAAATCGTCGGAACGAACGGATAGTTAATGCGCTTTATTATCAGTTACCCTAATGAAGTCAAGCAGCCGGCCGCGATCCGACAAAACGCGACGTTGCGCGTTATTCCCAAAGGAGAGCCTCCACGGGCGCACCCGCCGGGACCGTCGTCGCCGCCTCCACCCGCACGAGCGCGTGGCTGCGGCTGAGTTCGAACAGCGCGTGCGATTCCTGGCGTCCGCCCGGTGAAAAACCGCCTTTTCCATCGAGCGTGCCGCGCAGGTAATGCGGACGGTCGCCCGCATTGACGAGATCGACCGCCGCCGAGGCCGGGAACGCCGGGAGATTCAAATCGTCATCCGCCGCCCCCGCCATCCACCGCAACGCCGGCCGCACGAAAAGCAGAAACGTCACGAACGCCGACACCGGGTTGCCCGGCAGCCCAAAGACGTGCGTGCGCCCGGCCATCGCGGCGCGGCCGTAGAGGAACGGTTTTCCCGGCCGCACCCGCACGCGCCACAAATCGAGCGACACCCCGGCGGCGGCGAGGCGTTCTTTGACAAAATCACGTTCTCCAACGGACACGCCGCCCGCGATCACCAGCGCATCGTGCGCGCCGAGGCCCTGAGCAAGTTTTGCGTCGAGATCGGCATGGTCGTCGCGCGCGTGTTCGAGAACCGTGACGCGAGCGCCGGCCGCCGTTGCCAGCGCGGCCAGCAGGGTGCCGTTGCTCTCATAGATTTCGCCGGGACCGAGGGCTTCGCCGGGCGCGCGGAGTTCGTCGCCCGTGGCGAGCACGGCCACTAGGGGGCGGCGGTGGACGGCCACTTTGGCAAGCCCCTGCGAGGCGAGGAGGGCGAGCCGGCCAGCCGTGAGACGTTCGCCGGACGAGAGGATGTGCTGTCCTCGCGCCAGATCCCCGCCGGCGCGCCGGATAAATTCCCCGTAAGCAGCCGCTTCCTTTAGAATAATCAGGTCGCCGGTGCGCTCGACGTCTTCCTGCATGACAACGGCCCCCGTGCCCGCCGGGACCGGGGCGCCGGTAAAAATCCGCGCCGCGCCGCCGGCTTCGACGCGCAAACCGCGGTCGGGTCCTGCGGGCTGTTCGCCGCTGACCCGCAACTGGGTGCCAGCGGGGAGCGACCCGGTGCGTTCATCGATGGCGACCGCGTAGCCGTCCATCGCGGAGTTATCGAAGGCCGGCAGGGCGTGCGCGGCGGTGTGCCCGTGCGCCGTGAAACGTCCGAGCGCATCGAGCAGCGGGACTTCTTCGACCTCCAAAGGGTCGACGGACGAGAGGATTTTCTCACGGGTTTCGGTTTCGCTCAGCATGGGCCGGATGATACGTCCGAAAATCATCGGCCGGACGGCAACGGCGGGTTAGCGCGGAATTCCGGCGTCGGCGCGGCCGGGGCCGTCGGTGCGGGGGTCGAACGGTTGCCGACCGGTTCGATGAACACCTCATCGCCGAGGGTCGGAGCGCCGGTGATCACGTCGGCAACGACGAAGGGCGGGCGGCGTTCCCGCGAAACGTGCAAGGTGGCGGTGACATTCCCTCCCGCGCGGCAGACCAAAGCCTGTCCATCGACGAGCCCCGCGACCAGCGCCGCGACGGGCGATTGTACGAGCACGAAACGTCCGTCGGTGCCGATGACATGGACCGTGCCGAGGAATTGGATGCTCGGAGCGTCGCTGGCGGTAGCCGCCGACCCGACGGCTGCCGTCCGTTTGCCTCCGGGCAGCAAACGCGCACAACCCAGCGCGGAGCACACCACGAACGCACCCACGAGCCAGCGAAGACGGCAGCTCGGTGGACCGGCGATTGAATGCGGACAAGGAAAACGCATGAAAAACAGGGAAGCCGCAGGAATTTCGCGCGAGCCGTCCGAAATTTGGGCGGGCGATTGCGTGGGTGTCAATGATTCTTAATTGACCCCGCCCCCCGGTGTGCGATAACTTGAACCTCCGTGCGGCACCGCGAGGTGGCACAACCAGTCTGGTGAGGTGGCTGAGTGGTCGAAAGCAGAGCTTTGCTAAAGCTCCGTAGTCCAAAAGGCTACCGAGGGTTCGAATCCCTCCCTCACCGAATTTCAAACGAGCCCCAAAGCGACATCAAATCGCTCATATATGAGGCGATTATCCTTGGGACTCGTACCCGGCGCTGTTCAAGCCGACCCCACTTCGACATGCAGTTTTGTGCATACAGTGCATAAGAAGCGATGGTCAAGCCACGGTCGAAAACCGGGGAAAGCATTCAGTTTCCCTATGTTTTTGAAAAACATGGGCGGACCGGCCGCATCAAGAAATGGGGTGACGGCAAGTTCGGTACTTACTTCCTTTTCGGCACTCGGAAGGTCCGGAACAGCTTCAGGTCGTTCGAGGCGGCTTGGGAGTACCTCGACGCGAATTCTCGAAGCTCGACACCGACCGGGCGAACAGCATCGCGCTCCACCCCATCAACCGTCTCACGCTCGAAAATTACGGAGCGAACTTTTCCCCGCGCGCCAGGATGCTCACCGCGCCTTCTCGCCTGTAAGGTTTGCTGGTGGATTCCAATGGACGGGAAACGACTGGAAAACAGGGCGAATACTTTCAGCGGTCAGAAGACGAGGCGCACTTGTCCCTCCTCAAATTCTCCCTCTTCGCTTCCGTCCAGTCTCATCTCCGCAAGCCACGCAGCAGATAATAGAGCGTTTCCATGCGCCCGACCTCCGCGCCCGCATTGAAGGCACGGCGATACGGCTCGCCCCAGATCGCCTCCAACTCCATCGGCCGGCCGGCGGCGAAGTCGAGCACCGTGCTCGGCAGATAAGCGCCCATTTCGGCGGTGCGCTTGAATTGTAAGTCCGCAAAATCCGACGGGACATCGAGTCCGAGCGAGCGCGCGGCGGCGATCACCTCGTCGGCCAACCGCCGGGCAAGATATGATAAGGACGGGTCCCGCAGGAGATCGGCGGTGGACGCCGGCGGCTCGCCCGGCGGGCGGAGGGAAGTCGCCAGGACGGTCAGACCATTGAAAGGGATATTCCACACCAATTTCCGCCAGCGGGCCTCGGCGAGATCGGCCACCACACGCGCGTTGACGCCGCAGCGCTTGAACTCCCACGCGATGTCGTGCATGCGCGGCAACGGGTAGCCGGCGTATTCGCCCAGCGAAATCGCGCCCTGGCCGAGGTGTTCGATGACGCCGGGAGCCGTTTTGTTCAGGCACACGAAGCACAGGCCGCCGAGCACCCGCTCCGGCCCGTAGCGTTCGGCGAGGAATTCCTCGTTGCCAAGACCGTTCTGCAGGGTGAGCAGGATCGTGTCGGGCCGCAACAATGGAGCTAGCAGATCGGGGAGTGCGTCGTTGGCGGTCGCCTTCAGGGCGATGAGCACGAGGTCGCACGGACCGACCGTGTCGGTCGAGGCGTGAACGTGCGTTTTCGCCACGCGGAAATTGCCCTCGCGGCTCTTGACCCGCAGCCCGAAACGCCGCACCGCCGCGCGTTCCTCCTCCGAGCGGATGAGGAAATGTACCTCGCGCCCGTAGTACGCGAGTTTCGCCCCGTAAAATCCGCCCACCGCGCCGGTGCCGACCACGGCGATGCGGTAGCGCGGGAGGACGTGCGTGGACGGCTTCATTTCTCTTCGCGCCAGGGTCGGGACAGGTCGCGCACACCGAAATGGTCCCCGCCCTTGGCCGCAGGATCGTCGGTGCCCCAGGGGATGGTTTTGTCACGCTTGGCGAGCAACGGGACGTGCTTGGAGCAATGGATGTACGCCTCCTCCACGCGCACGACCACCCAACGCTCGGGCTTCCTGCCCGGGTCATCCGCGAGCGCACGCGCAACCGCCTCGCGCAACGAAGGAGCGGTATCCTTGCTGGCAAGCAGTTCGTCATTCTCGACAACCCGGGCCTCGCCGTTGACGTGACAACCGACCGTCGTGCGGAAAAAATCCACGAACAGCAAGCCGACGTGACCGTTCTCGGAGATGTTGCCGAGGCTGGCCATGACGCCGTTGCCGCGATATTCGGGATAAGCGAGCGTGCGGTCGTCCACCACGCAGACAAACCCCGCCGGGCCTGCCCGGATCGAGCAATCGCAGTTCCCGGCGGCGTCGGCGGTCGAGACGAACATGAGTTCCTGCGCCGCGATGAATTCGCGCATGCGGTCGTTCAAACGGTCGAGCACCTGATGATCGTAGAACGCCCGCGCGCGGCGCCCGGTGCCGTGGGCGCGTTGGAGGGCGTGTTCGCCGTGCGAACCGGGCAGCGGGTGGGCGGCGTCCATGCGGTCAGACTCCGAGGTCGGCGGTGGTTGTTGCCCGGCCGGCGGCCATGCGCGCGGCTGCCTCGACCGAATTGCGGTGCAGGCGCGCCGTGTTCGCCAATTCCCGGTTGTACCCGCCGCCGTAAAGGACCGCGACGGGGATGCCGTGCGGAATAAACAATCCCAGCACGAATGCATCCCGCTCGGACATCTCCTTGAGGGTAAGCTGCATTTGCCCGAAGCGGTCGTTCTGATGCGGGTCGGCCCCGGAAATCCAGATCGCCAGGTCCGGCCGAAACGACGCCACCGCCGGGGGAAGCGACTGGCGCAAAGCATCGAGGAAAGTCGCGCCGGAGACGAAACGTTCCAGCCCCACGTCGAGCGAGCCGGGCACCTTGCGGCTCGGGTAGTTGGCGGCGACGTGGATCGAGTACGTGAAGACGCGCGGGTCCGCGCCGAGCAGGGCGTGGGTGCCGTTGCCCTGGTGCGCGTCGGTGTCCACGACCATGACCCGCAGGTCGGGCCGGTCGGTCTGGAGGTCGCGCACGGCCACCGCGACATCGTTGAGGACGCAAAACCCCTCCCCCCGGTCGGCGAATGCGGGATGGGTGCCGCCGGCGAGATTGGCCGCTGCCCCAGTTTCCAGAGCGGCCCGCACGGCGCGGCGGGTGCCTTCGACCTCGCGGGCGCACCGGACGAAAAGTTCGGGCGACGGCGGCAGGCCGAGGACGGTCGCCTCCTTGGAGGTCAATTCGCCGCGCGCGAGCCGGTCGAGGTATTCGGCGGTGTGAACCCGCTCCAGATGTTCACGCGCCACGGGGGCGACTTCCTCCACGTCCGACGCCGCGACGATGCCGCCTTCCAGCAACATCTCCAGCGCGAGCGGGAATTTGACCATCGGGAACGGATGGCCTTCCGGCAGCGGCAGATAATACCCCGGCGAATAAAAGCAGCGCATCGTTTCTCCGCCGAAATTACGTCCGGCGGGCGCACCGGATAGAAATTCAGGGCTTGGAGGCCCCCTGCGCGGTGTTCACTGCCGCCGCCGGGGCAGCCATCGGCTCCGCGCCCGGCGCGGGGTGGTGCAAGGCATCCTGGCCGTCCTGCACACCCGTGATCAACCGCGAACCGCGATAAAACGTGATGTAATTCCAAACCCATTCGCGCATGACCGCGACGCGGGAACGGTAGCCGACGAGATAGACGATGTGGATCGCCGCCCACATCACCCACGCGATGAAACCGCCGAAATGCACGCCGAAGTTCAGGTCCGCGACGGCCCGGTTGCGGCCGATGGTCGCCAGGCTGCCCTTGTCCCAGTAAACGAACTTCATCGGCTTGCCGCCCGCGAGCGTTTCCAGGATGTTGTTGGCGGCATGCCGGCCCTCCTGCATCGCCGGCGGGCTGACGCCGGGCAG
>CALMVM010000356.1:13027-20776 GCA_937873255.1 uncultured Verrucomicrobiota bacterium
TGTGCACCCCTGCCCAAATCGCCCAGGCGATGAATCCGCTGACGTGCATGAAGTTCAAATCACCGACCGCCCGGTTGCGCCCGATGGTCGCCAGTGTGCCCTTGTCCCAATAGTGGAACTTCATCGGCTGGCCGCCCGCCAGTGTTTCGAGGATGCTGCGCGCGGCGTGGCGGCCCATTTGCATGGCCGTGGGGCTGACACCGGGCAGCGGCTTGCCCGTCTGGTGCGAGAAATTCGCCAGGTCGCCGATCACCTGCACTTCGGGATGGCCCGGGATGGTGAGGTCCTCGTTGACCACCACGCGACCGGCCTTGTCGACCGGCGCGCCGAGCGTCTTTCCCAACGGGGAGGCCGCGTTGCCCGCCGCCCAGATCACCGTGCGCGCCGGCAGGAACTGGCCGCCCTTCACCTCGACGCCCTCGGTGGTGACGTTGGTGACCGTGAGTCCCTCGTGGACCTCGACGCCGATTTGTTCGAGCTGCTTTTTGCCGCTGACCGACAGGTCCGGCGCGAACCCGCCAAGGATGCGCGGGCCGCCCTCGATGATCATGACTTTCGCGCGCGCCGAGTTGATGCAACGGAAGTCGCGCGTCATCGTGTGCCGGGCGATTTCGCTGATGGCCCCCGCCATCTCGACCCCCGTCGGTCCGCCGCCGACGATCACGAATGTCATCGCCGCGTCGCGCTCGGCCTGGTCGACGGCTTTCTCGGCGATCTCGAAGGCGGTCAGCATGCGTTTGCGGATCTCGATGGCGTCCGCCAAGTTCTTCAAGCCGGGGGCAAATTTCTCCCATTCGTCGTGCCCGAAATAACTGTGCCGCGCCCCGGTGGCCAAGATCAGGAAATCGTACGGCACGACGAGGTCCTCGGTGATGACCTTGCGCGCATCCACGTCCACGCGCCGCACCTCGGAGAGGATCACCTCGACGTTCGTCTGCTTGCGGAAGATCTCGCGCAGGGGCCGGGCGATGTTGTTGGTGGACAGTCCGCCGGTGGCTACCTGATAGAGCAACGGCTGGAAAAGATGGTGATTGCTGCGGTCGATGAGAATGACATCGACCTCCTCGCCCTTGAACTTCTTGACGGCTTCCATGCCCGCGAAGCCTCCGCCGACGACCACCACCCGCGAGCGGCTGGACGGTGCCCGGCTGACCGGCGTGGTCGAGGCCGGTTTCAGGACGGGCGGGGCGGCGGTGGGAGTATCGGCGGTGGCGGTGCTCATGGGATGCGGATGGACCGAGCGAAGATGCCTGCGGCGAAACATTTTCCCGCATGGCGGCGCGGCGGGCAAGGGGGCGCTTGTGAAATATTTCACAATTCGCGCTTGCGCCAGCGCCGGGAGAGAAACTAAGTATGGAGAGCCGTCTTGTCGTGGACCGTTCGCTCTCGGCTTCCCCGGATTTTCCGCCCTTCACATGGCCCCACGCATTCAAGAAATCGAAGCGCCCGACACGCTGGCGCGCACGCACGCCTCGCTGGGCAGTTTGCGCGAGACGACCGACGACAAGATCGGCGAGAAGATGATCCTGAACATGGGTCCGTCGCACCCGGCGACCCATGGCGTCCTGCGGATCGTGCTCGAACTCGACGGCGAGATCATCACCAAGGCCACGCCCGACCTCGGCTACCTGCACCGCGGCGACGAGAAGATCGCCGAGAACATGCAGTACAACCAGTTCATCCCGTACACGGATCGGCTGGACTACCTCGCCCCGCTGGCGAACAACGTGGCGTACGCGCTGGCCGTCGAGAAGCTCATGGGCTGGGAGTTGCCCCCGCGCGGCAAGGCGCTGCGGGTGATCTGCTGCGAGATCGCGCGGATTTCGGCGCACCTGCTCGGGCTCGGGGCGTTTGCGATGGATACGGGGGCGATGACGGTGTTCCTGTACACCTTCACCGAGCGCGAGAAGCTCTATAATCTCATCGAGCAATTGACCGGGGCGCGTTTCACGACGAGCTACACCCGGGTCGGCGGACAGGTGCGCGATTTGCCGGACACGTTCGTGGGGCAATTGCGCGCTTTCCTGAAGCAGTTCATCCCGAACCTTCAGGAGATCGATAACCTGCTCACCCGCAACCGCATTTTCGTGGACCGCACGCGCGAGGTGGGCGTCATCTCCAAGGAAATGGCGATTGGCTTTGGTCTGTCCGGGCCGAATCTGCGCGGCTCGGGCGTCGATCACGACCTGCGCAAGAAGCATCCTTACCTCGACTACGAGAAGTACGATTTCGAGGTCGCCATCGGCACAACCGGGGATTGTTACGACCGCTACCTCGTGCGGCTGGAGGAGATGCGCCAGAGCGTGCACATCCTCGAACAGGTCCTCGACAAGATGCCTGACGGACCGATTAACGTCGTGGACGGCAAGAACATCCTGCCGCCCAAGCAGAGCGTGCTCATGAAAATGGAGGAACTCATCCACCATTTCATTGTGGTGACGGAGGGGATCGACGCGCCGCCGGGCGAGATTTATTTCGGCGCGGAGAACCCCAAGGGAGAACTCGGCTTTTACATCAATAGCCGTGGCGGCGGCGTGCCGCACCGGCTCAAAATCCGCGCCCCCTCCTTCGTGAACCTGAGCATTCTCCCGACGATCCTGCCCGGCCACATGATGAGCGACGTGGTCGCCATCCTGGGCAGCCTGGATTTCGTGATGGGCGAAGCCGACCGCTGATTTCCAATTACCGGACCCACTTTCAGGAAACCCCAAATACCCCGATCCCACCGCAGTATCCGCTTATGAAAAACCGCTTTCTCCCCCTCCTCGGCTGCGCCGTCCTTGGCCTCGCCGTGACCGTCGGCACCACCGCTTGCGACAAGCAGGGCAACGAAAAAGTCACCGCGTCGGGCAACACCAAGATCACTCCGGCCAACGTCGCCAAGATGAGCAAGGGAATGCAGCGCTCCCAGGTCGTCGCGCTTTTCGGCCAGCCCACGACGCCGGGCGACGTCAAGGAATTCGGAATCTTCAAGAAACAGACTTCGACCTGGGTCGAGGGAAAGGAGTCCCTCTCCGTCACGTATAAGAACGACGAGGTGGAGGAATTCACGAGCACCGTCGGTTCCACGACTTCGACCTCCACCACGAACGGGGACTCGACCAAGACGACCACGAAGTCGGAATAACATCCGAACCGCCTTTTGAGGAGCCTGCTGATGGAAATCCCCGCCGAGTTGGAAGCCAGGATCGACGAGACGATCACGCACTACCCCGTTTCCAAACGGAGCGCCGTGCTGCCGCTGCTTCACCTCTTGCAGGAGCATTTCGGCTACATCAGCCCCGAAACGGCGAATTGGGTGGCGGCCAAACTCGACCTCCAACCCATCAACGTGTTGGAGGTCGTGACCTTTTACCCGATGTTCCGCGCGGCCCCTCCCGGACGGCACCACATCCGGGTGTGCCGGACGCTGTCGTGCGCGATGGCGGGTTCGTACCGGCTGTTGGACGACCTCTGCCAGATGGCGAAGATCGAGCGTCCCAAGCACGCCGGGCACGGCACGCCGTTCACGGTCGGCGAGGATGGGCGGTTCAGCATCGAGTTCGTCGAGTGCCTGGCCAGCTGCGGCACCGCGCCGGTGTGCATGGTCAACGACGATTTCTACGAGGGAGTCAACAAGGAAGCGGCGGCGCAAATCCTGGAGAAATACCAGTAACCCCATGGTCTCCCTGATCAAACAACCCCACGCCCGCGAGCGGCGGATGATCTTCAAAAACGTGGATCGTCCCGGTTGGAAGACCGACATCGACACGTACCTCGAAGACGGCGGCTACGAGGAATTGAAGAAGGCGCTCACAATGAGCCAGCCGGACGTGGTCAACGAGGTCAAGGCCAGCGGCCTGCGTGGACGCGGCGGCGCGGGTTTCCCGTGCGGCGTGAAGTGGGGCTTCATCAAGCAGGACGGCCCGAAGCCGATCTACTTGATTTGCAACGCCGACGAATCCGAGCCCGGCACGTTCAAGGATCGCTACATCATCCACCAGGACCCGCACCAACTCATCGAGGGGATGGTGATCTCTTGCTACGCGGTCAACGCGCGTCTAGCTTACATCTACATTCGCGGCGAGTACCCCGAGGGCGCGAAGATTCTGGAGCGCGCTCTGGCCGAAGCCCGCGAGCGCGGCTTCCTCGGCAAGAACATCCTCGGCAGCGGTTTCGACTGCGAAATCTACGTCCATCGTGGCGCGGGCGCGTACATCTGCGGCGAGGAGACCGGCCTCATCGAATCGCTCGAAGGCAAACGCCCCTACCCGCGCATCAAGCCGCCGTATTTCCCGGCCGTGCTGGGTCTGTACCAGTGCCCGACCATCGTCAACAACGTCGAGACGCTCTGCCACGTGAAGCACATCGTGCGCATGGGTGGCGCGGAATACGCGAAGATCGGCCGGCCCAACAACACGGGCACGCGCATCCTTTGCGTGAGCGGTGACGTGCAGAAGCCCGGTTACTTCGAGGTGGAGGTAGGCTCGCTCACGATGGGCGAACTCCTCTACGACATCTGCGGCGGCCCGAAGGAAGGACGCAAATTCAAGGCGATCATCCCCGGCGGCAGCAGCGCGAAGGTCCTGCGCGCCGACGAGAAGTACAAGATCAAGGAAAAGGGCACGGACGGCGCGATGGTCGATAAGGAGATCACGTTCGACCAGATTCCGATGGACTTCGACACGCTGGCGGCTGTCGGGTCGATGGCGGGTTCGGGCGGCGTGATCGTCATGGACGACTCGCGCGACATGGTCGAGACGCTCGCCAACATCAACGAGTTCTACGCGCACGAAAGCTGCGGCCAATGCACCCCCTGCCGCGAGGGTTCGCTGTGGATGCAGAAGATCACCCGCCGGATGGTCAGCGGCGAGGGCGCGAAGCAAGACCCCGCTGTCCTCAAGAGTGTCGCCGATAATATCGCCGGCAAGACGATCTGTGCGTTCGGCGAGGCGTGCGCGTGGCCGACGCAGAGCTTCGTGGGCAAGTTCCGCGAGGAATTCGACGCCAAGGCGCAGAAGAACGTGACCCCGCGCGAGGTATCCGACGGCGTGGCGTTGCGCGAAGGCCGACCGGTGCTCGTGCACGATCACGAAGTCGCGGCGGCGTCTCCCGGCGGCGTGCCGAAGCCCGACGCGCCGTGGGAGTTGTCCAACGACAGCAAGGCCGGCCACGTTTGAGGCGGCCCGAGTTTTCCTGACCGCATCGCAAGAACTATGAGCAACCCTTCCACGACCACCGCCCTCCCGCCCGTTCAAATGCTGAACGTGCAGGTCAACGGTGTCTGGCATCAGTTTCCCAAGGGCACGCGGGTCATCGAGGCTTGCACCCAGGCGGGTAGCTACGTCCCGCGGTATTGCTATCATCCGAAGCTCTCCTCGCCGGGAAATTGCCGCATGTGCCTCATCGAAATGGGCATGCCCAAGATGGGCGCAGACCGCAAACCCGAACTTGGGGCGGACGGTAAGCCGGTCATCAACTGGATTCCCCGGCCGCAGATTTCCTGTGCGCAGGACATCGCCGAGGGCATGGGCATCCGCACGGACTCGCCGATGGCGCAGGAATGCCGCAAGGGCGTGATGGAGTTTTTGCTCATCAATCACCCGCTCGACTGCCCGATCTGCGACCAGGCCGGCGAGTGCCGCTTGCAGGAGTTCAGCGTGGAATACGGCAACGACTCGTCGCGCTTCCTTGACGAGAAGGTCCACAAACCCAAGCATGTCGATCTCGGGCCGCGCATCGTGCTCGACGACGAACGCTGCATCCTTTGTTCGCGCTGCATCCGCTTTTCCAAGGAGATCGCCAAGGACGACGCGCTCGGGTTCGTGGATCGTGGAAGTTACTCGACCCTGACCGCGCACCCGGACCGGCGCTTCGATAATAACTACACGCTCAACACCGTCGATATCTGCCCGGTCGGTGCGCTGACTTCGAAAGATTTCCGTTTCAAGATGCGCGTCTGGTTCCTCAAGGAAACCAAGAGCATCTGCACGAGTTGCGGGACGGGTTGCAACACGGTGATCGGCAGCCGGCAGGACGTGGTCTACCGCCAGACTCCGCGCGAGAACAACGACGTGAACTCGGTGTGGATGTGCGACTACGGCCGGCTCAATTTTCACTATCTGCACGACGAACGCCGACTCGCCGCGCCGCAAGTCCGGCATTCGGACGGAACCTTCCGCGCGGCGGAATGGGCGACGGCGATTTCTCGCGCGGCGGCGCAGTTGCGCGAGTTCAAGGGCGAGGAAATCGCCATCCTCGCCAGCGCGCGCATGACCAACGAGGAGCTGTATTTGACCCGCCGGCTCGCCGACGCGCTCAAATGCACGCTGATCGACGTGGTACCGCACCACGGCGAGGGCGATGACATCCTCCTGAGCGCCGACCGCAATCCGAACACGGCCGGCGCGAAACTCCTGCGCGTCGCCTCCGATGAACCCGGTGCGAAGTTGAAGGAAATCGCCGACGGCATCAACTCGGCGCGCATCCACGCGTTGATCTGTCTGCACGAGGATGCCGCGAAGATTGGCGCGACGATCAAGGCGCTCGAAGATCTGCCCTGCCTCATCGCTTCGAGTCTCTTGCCGAGCGCGACCACGGCGGCGGCGACCGTCGTCTTGCCCGGAGCCGGGTTTGCCGAGAAGCGTGGGTCGATGATCAACGTCAAGGGCCGTCTCCAACGCCTCAACCGCGCGATCAATGCCCCGGGCGACGTGCGCGACGATTGGGAAATTCTCCGCGACCTGATCCTAGCACTCACGGGCAGCAATGGCCTTTACATGATCGAGGATGTTTTCAAGTCGATGGCGAATGACACCCCCGCCCTCGCCGGCCTGAGCCTGAGCAAAATCGGCGACCTCGGCGTGCAGGTGATCAAAGAAGAAGAGCACAAAGACGTGCCGGAAGCGCCGGAGGAACGGAAAACCGCCGCTCTACCCACACCGGGTTAGCCGTCTCGAGTTGCCAATCAGCCTCGTCACCGACTCACTCCATGGACTGGACGTTTACTTTTGTTTCGCTCGCCAAAATTCTCGGCGTCATCTTTTTGGTGATCTTGCCGCTGGTCTCGTACACGGTGTACGCCGAGCGGCGTGTCAGCGCCTTGATTCAGGATCGCATCGGTCCGAACCGCACGGGCTTTCCCCTGACGTTGCTCGGCTTCAAGAAAGATCTCCAGTTGCCGTTGGGCGGTTTGGGCCAGCCTATCGCGGATGCGGTGAAGTTTCTTCTGAAGGAAGATTTCACGCCCGCGCACGTCAATAAATTCTACTACTGGCTCGCGCCGTGTCTGGCGATGGTGCCCGCGCTATTGACCATCGCGGTCGTCCCTTTCGGAAGCCCACTTTTCGGGTCTCCGATGGTGATCGCCAACGTGAACATCGGCGTTCTCTTCGTATTCGCGGTCGCATCGCTCGGAGTCTACGGGATCGTCATCGCGGGATGGTCGTCCAACTCCAAATACCCGTTTTTGGGTGGGGTGCGTTCGACCTCGCAGATGATTTCCTACGAACTCTCGCTGGGCCTCTCGATCATCCCGCTGTTTCTCATCATGGGCGAGTTGAACCTGCCCAAGATCGTCCAGTATCAGATCGACAATGGCTGGACGATCCTGCCGTTGACCGCAGGATTTCACGGTTGGCGTCAGTGGTTGCTGCTGCCGTGCATGCTGCTTTCGTTTTTTATTTTCACCGTCTCGATCTTTGCGGAGACGAACCGCCTGCCCTTCGACCTCCCGGAGGCAGAGACCGAACTAGTTGCCGGCTACCACAC
>CALMVM010000357.1 GCA_937873255.1 uncultured Verrucomicrobiota bacterium
GAGTACATCCTTGGGTTGGGCGAGATCGTCGGTGCCGCTGTCGAGCGCGGGGCTGCCGGGGCGCAGGCGGAAATCGGCGTCGCGCAGCTCACGCGCGACCTTGATGAACATCGGGTCGCCGACCACATCGTGCTCGCCGACGAGGACGTCCTGCTTGTCCAGGTACAGGTTGTAGTCCCAGCGGTTGTGAACGTTCTTGTTGTTGGATGTCACGGCCCCGCGCGGGCGCGGGACGATGATGTTGTTGAGGATGACGACATCGTCCGAACGGTTGGCGAACAGTTCGGGATACCCCACGTTGCCGCCGTTCCAATAGGTCGTGTTATCGATGATGTCGGCGTGATTCTGGGCCGTATCGCCGTTCGGATTCTGGGCGGAGGAGGCTTCCGCGTCCGAAACGTCCAGGAGGATGCCGTTGCCGTCGCTGAGCCGGTGGATCGACGACCAAGGCACGTTGGTCCGGTTGGCCCAGACCTGGTTGCACTGGATGATGACGTGGTAGCCGGGCGCGTCGTCAAATGCCCAGTTGTTGAGCGTGGTGATGCCCGAGCCGCCGTAGCGCATGAACCAAGCGTTCTCGAAGACCAAGTTGTCCTCGACCGTCAGATAGTCGGCTTCGATCCCGACGATGCCGCCGCCGGGGCATTTGCTGACGACGCAGTGGCGTACGACGAAGTGGTGCGGCTTGTTCTCCGGGCCGTTGGGGCGTCCGTTGATGAAAATGCCGTTGGTGTTGAAGTGCGGGTCGCCGGAGTATTTTTTGCCGTTCTTTTCCTTGATGGCTTCGTCCGCCAGCGCTTGGGCGAACACGATGGCATCGTTGTCGCATCCATCGACCCCGTCCCGGGCACGCCGCGCGGCACGGTGCATCTGCACGACTATGACTCGCGGTCGCTCGGCCGCGCCCGCCGCCTGCGCGTGTACACGCCACCGGGTTACGACGCGCAGCTGCCGGCCCACCTGCCCGTGTTGTACCTCCTCCACGGCTCGGGCGACAACGAGGCGAGCTGGTCCGAGTTCGGCCGCGCCAACGTGATCCTCGACAACCTCATCGCCGCCAACAAGGCCGTGCCGATGATCGTCGTGATGACCGACGGGCACGCCGTCACGGATTCCAACCCCCAGGCCCGGGGGGCGAACGCGGCGGCCTTCGAGCGCGACCTGCTGGAGGACGTGATGTTCGATGCGATGGCGCGGCACGGCATCACGCCGTGAGTGACGATGTACCACTGGGATACCCCGCTGGCGCTCGAGAAAGCCGGCGGCTGGCGGAGTCGTGCCATCGTGGACGCGTTCGCGCGCTATGCCGACGTGATCGTCGGCGTGTTCCGCGACCAGGTGAAGAACTGGATCACGCTCAACGAGATCCCCCTGTTTTACGGTGCTGTCCTACAGCGGCTCGCTCGACAAGGCCCCCGGGGTCCAGGAAACGCCGCAGGTTGTCAACCAGACCGTCCACCACGCCATCGTCGCCCACGGCCACGGCGTGCGCGCGGTGCGCGGACACGGCGGGCGCGGCGCGCGGGTCGGCCTCACCGACAACAGCGAAGTTTTCATGCCCGTCGAGGGAATGGAGGCGGACATCGCCGCCGCCCGTGCGTTCTTTGTTCAACACAACGAGCGGGTCCTCGGGACGATTGCCGGCGGCGGGTACTCGACCGCCTACCTGCGCCGTTACGGCAAGGACAGCGCGACGGTGGCGAAGGGCGACTTCGATCTGGTCTCGCAGCCGACCGATTTTTTGGGCATGAACATTTACCTAGGCCGGTTCGTGCGCGCGGGCCGGGGGCGGGCGGCGTTCGAGGTGCTGCCCTTCCCGCCGGGGTATTCGGCCACCACGCTGACGGGTTGGCTCAAGACCACCCCGCAGGCGATCTACTGGGGCACGCGGTTCGCGGCGGAAACGGCCGGCGCGAAGGCCATCTACATCACCGAGAACGGCTACGGCGCGGAGGAGTCGCCGGACGAATGCGGCGAGATCATCGACCTGCACCGCCGCGATTACCTGCGCCAGTACCTGCTGGAGCTTCGCCGCGCGATTGGCGACGGGGTGCCGGTAAGAGGGTACTTCGCATGGTCGTTCATGGATAACTTCGAGTGGGCCGGCGGGTATAGCATCCGCTTCGGCCTTTGCCACACCGACTACAAGACGCAGAAACGCACCCATTCGGCGGGCGCGGCACGGCGATCTCGGGGTCGCGCCCGACGATGATCGTGTCGCTGTGGTGGCGCGTGTGGCTCCAGCGCCAGACGGTGGATTCGCGCATGACCATGAACGACGCGATCTCGTAGAGCACGTTGTTCATCCAGTCGGTCTTGAACGCGGTGCCGTGGCCCGCCTCGTGCCAACGCGAATCCGACGAGGAAGCGTAGAGGACGCAATACATCAGATAGGGCAGCGTTGCCCACCCTGTCGGCCACAGGAAGTAGGTGGCGTACGCGAACCCGAGGATCAGCGCGAACCAGATCAGCGAGTCGCGCAAGGCGGGGCCGTCGCGGCGCTCCAGGAGCTTGCGCATCGTCTCGCGCGGCACGTGGCTCTGGTACCAATCGGCTTCGGCCAGCTCGCGCTCGACGGCGCGCGCGGTGCTTTCGCCGGTGAGGCTGTAGTCCAGCTTGGTCGGCGGCTTCAGGAGGACGGTCGATTCGGACATGGGGACGGGTGGGCTTCTAGCCAACGGAAAAAGCGTAACAGGCGGCGTGGCGGCGCGGCCGGCCGGGAGGCAGAAGGATGTCGCCGAGCGCGGGGACGTTCGCGTCGTCGGGATAGCCCTCGCACTCCAGGCAAGGCCCTTGGTGCGGGCCGTAGGCGACGCCGGATTTTCCGTGCCACGAGCCGTCCAACGCCACGCCGGTGTAAAATTGGAGGCAGTCCTCCGTGGTCCGCACTTCCAGCGTCCGGCCGCTGCCGGGATCGGTCACGCGGGCGGCGGGACGCATTGTGGCCGACTCGCCGGAGGGTCGGTCAATGAAATACAGGTCGCCGTGGCGTCCCGGTAATCCGGGCAGCGCATCGGCGAGGCGGCGCGGCTGGCGGAAATCGCCAGCATACCCCACGACGGACTCGCGCCGGCCGAGCAGCGTCATGTTTGCATCCGTCGGCGCATAATCGGCGGCCTGGACCTGGACCTCGTACCCCGTGACCGACCCCGCGTCCTCGCCCGCCAGGTTGAATTTGCGCGTGATGCCCGTTGAAGGGTCGCAAGTGCATCTGGCGCGAATGTTGGATCAGGTCCGGCCGCTCCAACAGTCGCGCGGCATATGGCGGGTAGAGATGCTTGACCACTGCGAAGTGCGAGAGGTCGAAGTTGAACCGGATCCGCTGCCCGCTCTGCTGTTCGTAGAGTTCGGCGCTGCGCCAGGTTTTTCCGGGGTTTCGGTGCAGGTGTCGCGGTGGACTTCGAGGTCCTCGGCGAGGCCCAGGTCGGCGGCGGCCTTTTCGAGCTCGATCCACACGCGCACGGCCTCGGCCGGCTCCGTGTCGTGGTCACACAGTTGGATGTTGATGAGCGGCGGCCGGATCGGCGCGAAACCGGCCAGGCGCTGGCGGTAATTTTCCTCGTTGGCGTCGCACGCGCCGAGGTAAGCCAGACCGTGTTTGGAGGCGAGTTCCGCCAACGCAGGCACCGCGCGCCACTGGAAGCCGTGGAACCCGGCCGCCTTCACGGTGGCGAGCTTCCGGTCGTCGGTCCACTCGCCTGGCTGCTCCCGTTCGGGTAATCGCAAAGCGTCCAGAGGTTGACGAAATGTTGGAGGGCAGGTCGTTTCAAGGGGGGCGGTGGTCGGAGAAGCGGGGGTTCCCGGCAGCGTGCCGGGACGGAAGAAAAAACCGCCAGGACCTTCGCCCAGAGCCGTCCGCGACGCACGATCCTTGCACGTCAGGTTCGCGCGGATTTGTTGGATTCGTTGAAAACTCCGGCCGGACGCGCGTTTTACCGGCACCCGCCCGCCGCCGGATCACTCGCTGCTCAACGTTTTCAAGAATGCGACGAGCGCCGCCTGATCTTCCGCGCTGAGGTGCAGACCGCTCTCGGGATGTTTGGCGAGGTTCGGGTCGAGCGTGGGACTGCGCGTCAACGCGTGGTCGTAGTGCGCCACCACTTCCTCCAGTGTCCCGAAACGTCCATCGTGCATGTACGGCCCCCGGCGCGCGACGTTGCGCAGGCTCGGCGTGGCGAATTTCCCGCGATCCGCCTCCAACGCCGTGACCCGGAACCGGCCCGCGTCGCCGCGCTCGTCGGAAAGCCCGTTGTTGTGGAACTGATGGTCGGTAAAAAGCGGGCCGCCGTGGCAATGGAAACAATCCGCGCCGCGCTGGCCGGTGCGCGGTTCGTACTCGGTCACGAACAACTCGAAACCGCGCCGTTCGCTCTCCGTGAACGACGCCTGCCCCGCGAGCACGCGGTCGAACTTCGCGGGCGGCGAGGTCAGCGTCAGGAGGTAATTTTCCAGCGCGAGCGCCAGTTTCTCGGCGGTGATCTCCGGTTCGCCGAACGCCGCGCGGAACAGCGCCGGGTACGCCGGATCGGCCGCGAGCTTGGCGGCGACCCTTTCCAGGGTTTCGTCCATCTCCGCGTGATCCTCGATGGGCGCACGCACCTGTTCGCGCAAGGACCGGGCGCGGCCATCCCAAAAGTAACTCGTCTTCCACGCGAGGTCGAATAAACCCATCGCCCGGCGCGAACCCACCCGGCCATCCACGCCCGTGCTGAACCGGCGCGAATCGGACAAGCCCGCCGCTTCCCGATGACAGGACGCGCACGAAACCGACCCGTCGCGCGACAGGGCGCGTTCGCGGAAGAGTCGGCTTCCGAGCGCCACCCGTTCCTCGGTCAACGGATTGTCACGCGGCAGATCGGGGATTGGCAGATGGCGGTCGATGACCATCCGGTACGGCGTGAACGCCGCCGGCAAGTACAACGGCGGGGGGGCGGCGGACGCCGGCATCGTCGGCACGACGGGCGCGCATTGCCGCAGGTGAAATGCGCCGGACAGATTTGCGGCGAGGGCTGCCGCGACCGGGTCGCCGTCGCGCGAATGCGTCGCCACACCGTCCCGGGCGAGGGTCAGCGGTCGTTCGCCGTCGAACAACGCCGCGAGGTCGAAGTCCGCGAGCACGCCCGTGTCGTGCCCGAGGTCGAGCGGCGCGGGCAGCACGACACGGGTCCGGTACGGATCGCGCGCAAGGTGGTACGCGAAGCCCGGCAGCCCGGCGGGCGCCGACGACTCCGGCGGACGGAAATGCCCCTCCATCGCCAGAAAAACGTACCCGCCCTGCCAGCCCCAATACAGACCATTGAGGTTGGGATTGAGCGGATGTGCGGCGGGCCAGCGTGACGGATCGGCGGCGTTGTCGGCGGCGTCCGGCCCGATGTGGAATCGCATGGCACGGTAGCGGCCGGGCGGAATGCCGCCGAGACGGACGGACGTGCGGTGCTGCGCGGCGTCCATCCAGGCGAAGTGATCCGCCAATTCGGTCCAACCGCCGTCCTCGCGTTGCAGGGCGAAGCCACTCAGCAGGTAGCTCAGCCGTTCGACCGAGAGCGTCTCCCCGGCGGTGTTGCGATAACGCAGCGAATCGAGCAGCAGCGGTTCCCCTCGGAACGTGTGGCGCACCTCGAATTCCAGCACGGACGCCCGCGCGTGGTGGTTTCCCGGGAGAAGACACCACGCCGCGACACCGGCCAGAAAAAGGAGGATGAACCGCACGGCAGGATGCGATTCAATTCACCGTGAAGCCGTTCGTGAGCGACCAGGTGTTCGGGCCGAACGTCGCGTTGACCGTGTACGCCCCCGCCGTCGCGTTCGCCGGGATCGCGAACGTCGCCGTGACGACACCCGTGGACGAATCGCGCGAATAACTGCTCGCCCCGATGGTCGTAGCCCCCGTGCGGGTCAGGTTGGCCGACGTGGGCGACACGGTGGCAGGCGGCGGTGCGGGATTATAGGCGCTGTTGAGGGTGATCGTCGTGACGACGGTCGCGCCGCGACTGCCGCTCGTCGGCGACACCGACGAAATGCCGCTCGTCGATCCCGTGCCGGTGCCTCCCGTCGTCGTGACGCTGTCGTAGCTCGCCAGCGCCGTGCGCGTGATCCGGTAGAATCGCCTGGCGGCCGTCGTCGCCGCGCCCGTCTCGACGTAGCTCGTCCGCACGTCGCCGCTGGTGGCGGCCTGCGCGGTTGTCAACGCGGACCAGCTCGACACGTCGGGCGACGCCTCCACCTTGTACGTGCCGCCCTCGACACTGCTCCAACTCACGATCACGTTGCCGCTGTTGGCCGCCACTCCGTCCATGCGCGCGGCCTCCCGCGTGTCCGGCCCGCCCTTGAAATAATTCGTGACCGTTTCGGTGACGCTCGTCACGACCCCGCCCGTCGGCGACCCGTAGTATTGCCGGCCGAGGTTGTACGGAAAGGTCGGCAGACCGGCCGCCGTCAGGGCGACGAAATACGCGTAGGTGCCGTTCGGATATTCCGGCGTGACGCAGTAACGCCCGTTGTGTTCGTCGAGGTCGAAATCGACGCCCAGTGTTTTGCCGAGATCGCCGAGGTAATCGTTGTCCTCGATATAGCGGCCCAGCGGAAAACTCGTGCTGACATCCGGCCCGTATTTCGTGCTGGCCAGGGTCGTCGTGCCGCCCTGCACGCGCACCGCCCAGGCGGGGATCGTGTGGCGTCCGGCCGTGGCGAGGTTCGTGGTGCCGTTCGAGCCGTTGCGCGGGACGTACCCGCACACCATCCGCCGCACGCCGCTGGTGGACGACGTGGCGGTCGAATACCCGTACGGCCCATAGATGGGGTAGCCGTCCTTCGCCCACCCGACGATGGGTGAGTGGTGGTCTGGCGCGGCCGTGCTCTCGGTGAAAACGTTGGTGGCCGAGTTGTACGTCACGTGGTCGCCGAGCAGGTAGCGCGGCGCGATGGGGTTGGCGTGGTAATGATACACGCCGGTGTTCTGCTGGTGCGCGAGCGCGCCGTCGAAGGTGACCGCCTCGGTCATGTACGCGTCGCGGTTCCAGACGCCGTCGCCGGTCAACCCGTTGGGCGTGCCGGGCGGATCGCCGTCTTTGCCGCTGGCGTGCGAATAGGAGGTAGCGTCCGTGGAATCGAACCCGTGGACGCCATCGACGAAAAATCCGAATTCACCCTGGATGTTGGACTTGGTGGTCGGCACGGCGGGAACGCGCGGGATGCGGAAGATGTCGTGCTGGTTGACCGGCAGGTTGACGAACGCGGTCGTGCGCGTGGCGTCGTTGTACCACGGTCCCATCGTGTGGCTGCCCAGGCCCGTGGAATGAAAATAGGTGTACGCGTCCGAGTAATCGATCTGCTGGACGCCGCAGTAAGCGGGCAGGGTCTGCGAGAGTTGGGAATTCGACCACGTGGAGGCCGGCCCGCTGGTCGCGCCCGTCGTGCTGTTGCTGACGTAGTAGACGCGGGCATACTTCGCGGAATACGCCGTGATCCAGGAGGACAAAAGCGGGTCGGCCTTCAGCGGCGCGGTGGCCATCGACGCCAGGGCCAGGGTGAGGGGGAGGGCAAAAATCGTTTTCATGATGGGTGGCAGGTGCAAGAATGCCGGAGGGATGATTAAGCCTCCATGAAGCGGGCAAAATTTTTCGTCCGAGCTTCATCTTCATCGTGCCTTAATGCCGGACGTGGTACTGCCCCGTGAGCCATGCGTATTCTCATCGTCGAGGACGAGCCGGACTTCCTGCGCACGGTCGCGCAGTTCCTGCGGGAGGACGGCTACGCGGTGGACGCGGCACCCGACGGCGAGGAAGGCCTCTACAAGGCCCAGGAAACCGAGTACGATGCCATCGTGCTTGACGCCATGCTGCCGTACATCGACGGCTTCGAATTGCTCCGCCAGCTGCGCCTGAAAAAGAAAACTCCCGTCCTCATGCTGACCGCGCGCGCCCGGGTCCGCGACCGCATCCAGGGACTCGACACGGGGGCCGACGACTATCTCGCCAAGCCCGTGGACCTCGGCGAACTCGCCGCCCGGCTGCGCGCGCTCATCCGCCGCGCACACGGCAACGCCGCGCCCGTCATCCACGTGGATGACGTGGAGATCGACACCGCCGCACGGTCCGTGACCCTGCGCGGCGAGCCGGTCGTGCTCACGGCGCGGGAATACGCGCTGTTGGAATTCCTGACCCTGAACCGGGGTAGGATCATCACGCGCACGCAACTCTACGAGCATCTGCACGACGAGAACGACACGCCCATTTCCAACCTTGTGGACGTGCACATTTTCAACCTGCGCAAGAAGCTCGGCGCGGAGTTCATCGCCACGCATCGGGGTCAGGGATACAGTATCGGGTAATGACGCTGCCCATCCATTCCATCCGCTGGCGCATCCAGGCGTGGCACGGGCTGCTTTTGTTGCTCGTGCTCGCAGGTTTCGGCGCGATGGCGTATCATCTCCAGGACACCAGCGAGACGCGGCACCTCGACGCGGAATTACACCTGCGCATCTCCGCGCTGTTCGGCAACATTGCCCGCCAGCCGCGTCCCGTGCCGGGACCCGGCGATCAACGGCCCGATCCCCCGGACGGCCCGCCCGAAGGCGACCCGGATGATCCGCCCGAGCGGAACGCTGGCCGCGGGCCGCGACCCGGTTCCTTTCGCCTGCGGCCGGAGTTGGCCCCACTGTTTGCCTCGGACGGCGGCTCGGCATTTTACTACCGGGTCTGGACGCGCGACGGGGCGGTGTTCGGCAGTTCGCCGGACGCGCCCGCCGGGCTCTCGCGTCCCGAGCGTCCGCAGAGCCGGGGAGGGTTGTTTCGCAGCGTCAACGGAAGGCGCGAGGCCTTTGAGTTCACCCCACCGGGCGAGAGCGCGCTGGTCGGGGTTTCCGAAGCGGGGAAGGAGCGCGAGATGCTCCGTTTCGCGGGCAAGCTGGCGGCGGTCGGTGCGGGTGTGATCGTGCTTGGCTTGGCCGGCGGCTGGTGGCTGGCGTCGCGCGCCATCCGGCCGGTGGACGCCATCAGCGCCACGGCCGCTCGCATTGCCGGGGGGCGGTTGGACGAACGCATTCCCGTCAGCGGCAACGGCAGCGAACTCGACCGCCTCGCCGCCGTGCTCAACCACGCCTTCGCGCAACTCGACGCCGCGTTCGCCGAACAGGCCCGCTTCACCTCCGACGCCGCGCACGAACTCCGCACGCCCGTTTCCGTCATCCTGGCGCAGACCCAGCTCGCGCTCGCGCGTCCCCGCGATTCCGACGAATACCGCGAGAGTATTGAGATCACCCGCCGTTCCGCGCTGCGGATGCAGAGTCTCATCGAATCGCTGCTGGCCCTCGCGCGGTTGGACGCGCGTACGGAGCCCGCGCGCCGGCAGCCGTGCGACCTCGCATCCATCGGTCGCGAACAACTCGATCTCATCCAGCCGCTCGCCGCCGAACGCGGCATCGTCCTGCACCAGGAACTGGAGCCGGCCGTCTGCGTCGCGGACCCCGACCGCGTCGCGCAGATTTGCACGAACCTGCTTTCCAACGCCGTGAAGTACAACCGCATCGGCGGCGAGGTGCGTCTATCCTCCCGCCGGGAGAACGGCCACGCCCTGCTCACCGTGACTGACACCGGACTGGGCATCGCGGCGCAGCACCTGCCGCACATCTTCGACCGGTTTTATCGCGCGGACGACTCGCGCAACCGCTCCACCGGCGGCGCGGGCCTGGGGCTGGCGATTTGCAAACTCCTCACGGAAGCCGAGGGCGGCAGCCTCACGGTGAACAGCGTCGAGGACCGGGGCAGCACGTTTACCCTGCAAATTCTCGCTGACGAAAACGGCGATGCGAAAATGGAAAACTAATCGCGTTCTCGCGGTGTTCGCCGCCTCGCTTCTCGGCGTCGCATCAGTTGTCGGTCTGCGTGCGGAAACGACTGACCTGGCGCGCAACCCGACCTTCGAGACGGCGGACGGATACGAATTGAATGGCGATGCGGTGTATCGACGCGCGTTGCTCGATCCGCGCCGGGATGCGGCCGGTCACGGCGTCGCGCTGACCCCAACGGCGGATGGCGCAATGGTGGCACAGACGGTTGTCATCGATACGCGGCAGGGTCGGTCGTTCTGCTTTCGGTTTCGTGGGCTGCCGCAAGACCAATTCGCCGTGGCGGCGGACGGGCTATACATGGAGGTGGAATTTTTCGCCGACGGCGGGCGCACCGCGTACGACGGCAAACGCAAATTACTCTATCCGCTCGTACAACAAAGCCGCTGCGACCTCGCCGCGAACGGCAACGGCCGCCAGGGTGGCGCGGCCGTGTGGCGCGAGTACATGCTGACCTTTTACGTGCCCTTTCCGCAGGTGGACCGCCTGAAACTGACGGTCGGCTGTCGGGGCGCGTCCACGTCTTCAAACCCTGCACCGGGTAATGTCGAGCACGCAGGCGGCCCGATCGTGCCCATCGACACGGCGGGCCGGTCGTTTCTCGTCACGGATTTCAGCCTGACACGCCTCGACGAACCGGCGGCGCAGCCATCGCCGCCGCCGACCACCCCTCCGGCGGCCGGTGCGCCGTTGCCCCTCGGCGGCCGTTGGTATTACCGCGCCGCCGCCGGCGAAACGCGCCCGCCGGCAACTTTCGATCACGCCAACGCCGACCGGCTGCTTTACCGCGACGGACCCAACGGCGGGTATTCGACGCCATTCGCGGGCAACATGAGCGCCGTCCTGCACGCGGGCAACGAGACGCTCGACGGCAATGTCGCGCGGGCGGATCAACCCATCGCTGACAACGTGACCGTGCGTTTCGAGGCGGGCAGCCTCGTCTTGCACACGCATGGGTTACCAAACCACCCGACCGGACGTTTCCCGGAGAACGAGTTCGGTCGCGGCAATCCGAACTACATCCAGGAGCAGGACGAAACCTATTACCTTCCGCTGGAGCCGAAGGAAAACTCCGGACACATCGTGACCACCGTCAATAATTCCAACCACGCGTTGAACATGGGACCCATCGGCGTCGCGGTAAACGGGATCGACTTCTTCAATCCTTTCGACGCCGGCAGTATGGATGCCAGCAACGTCATGGACCGTTGTTGCGGGCATCCGAATCCCGACGGGCAATATCATTACCATAAGTATCCGGTGTGCCTGAACTCGCCGTGGTCGGACGAGGGCAACGCGCATTCTCCGCTGCTCGGTTGGGCTTTCGATGGCTACCCGATCTACGGCCCCTACGAGTCGGCGAACTTGATGGCGAAGGATGTCGTCGGCCAAGGCGCGTTGAACGCCTTCAACCTGCATTACGATGCGCAACGCGGCTGGCACTATCATGTGACGCCGGGCCGGTTTCCTTATCTGATCGGCGGTTATTGGGGACAGGTGGACCGGCGCGATGTCCGCCCGCCACCTGGACGCGGTCCGAGACCGGAATTCGACGCCCCCCCCGCCCGAGGACGGCATGCGCCGGGAGCGGCGCTGAAGATTCGGTCTTCGCAAGTGCGTGCGATTTGCCCGGGATC
>CALMVM010000358.1 GCA_937873255.1 uncultured Verrucomicrobiota bacterium
CTGCCGCCGACGGCTTGCAGAGCCAGTTGCGCGACGAACGTCTTGCCCGCGCCGGTGGGCAGCACGACGACCCCGCGCCGGCCAGCGGCGTCCCATGCGGCGAGCGCCTCGGTTTGGTGCGAGTGCGGGGTGGGGGCGTTGGCGGCCAGGCGGAGCGGAAGTTCGGTGAACGCGCGGGCGTGATCTTCGACCGCCGTGCCTTCGTTTTGCAACGCTTCGACCAGCGGCCGGTAGCGGTCGGCCGGGATGCGGAAACGCTCCACGCGGTCGTCCCACTGCGCGTGGTCCACCCAGGCCTTGCCGCGCGGCGGCGGGTGGAGGATCAGCGTGCCGCGGTCGTAGGTAAGGGTCGGCAGGCGGGGCATGTGCCGTTAGAAATGGAACGTCACGCGTTCCAGCGGCGACAAACGAAAGAGAAGCTATTCCAATTCGATCTTGGACGGGAATTTCGGACAATATTTCGATTTTGAGATGGGACCTGTCACATCAGAAAACGAGATGTTGCCCTTCAGGTCGCAAGTCCAGCACTCCAACGCACCTCTCTCGAAATAAAGACGCTTTTTCTCTTCAATTTCTCCCCGGCGGTTGCGTGGGGAATACACTTCCACACAAATTTCTGGAGCAAGCACGGCAATATCTTCCTGTCGAGGCTGCCTGGCAATACGCTCGCGCGAGATCCAAATCGTGTCGATGGCTTTCACTCCTTTGGCTGTCTGCAAGGGAAACTCGGAAAGTGCCGAGCCGCCTTTGAGAAGACGGCCCAGCAAATAAGCAATCCGCCCCTGGCGGCGGGAATGGTTTAGGCCCGGTGGAGGACTCATCAGCACGTTACCCCATTCATCGCTTTCAATCCGGAACGGAAGTTCGGCTACGACCGGATCGTTGCAGATCTCTTTCCACGTCATGCCCATAACCTGATAATTTACATGAAAGAGATTTTTTGTATCACAATAATTCGAGGATTTTCCTGCATCAAGCCAAGTCCGCGTCGTCGTCCGCGCCGCCCTTGTTGCGCTTGAGGCCGCGCAGCTTGCCGTGGATGAACGGGTCGATCTCTCCGTCCATCACGCCTTGCACGTTGCCCGTCTCCACGCCGGTACGCAGGTCCTTGACCATCTGGTAGGGCTGGAACACGTACGAACGAATCTGGCTGCCCCAGGCCACGTCGCCCTTTTCGCCGTACTGGCGGTCCACGTCGGCGCGTTTCTTGTCGATCTCGATCTGGGTGAGCTTGGCCTTGAGCAGCTTGAGCGCGGTCATGCGGTTTTTCATCTGGCTGCGCTCGGCCTGACAGGCCACCACGAGGCCGCTCGGGATGTGCGTGATGCGCACCGCCGTCTCGACCTTGTTGACGTTCTGCCCGCCCTTGCCGCCGGAGCGGAAGGTATCCAGCTTGATGTCGCGTTCGTCGATGTCGATGGGCTCGTCGTCGGGGAGTTCGGGCACCACGTCCACGCTGGCGAAACTCGTGTGCCGGCGTTTGTTGGAATCGAAGGGCGAGATCCGCACCAGCCGGTGCACGCCGCGCTCGGTCGAGAGGTAGCCGAAGGCAAACTCGCCCGCCACCTTGATCGTCGCCGATTTGATCCCGGCCTCGTCGCCTTCCTGGATATCGACGACCTCGCGCTTGAACCCGTGGTGTTCGCTCCATCGCTCGTACATGCGCAGGAGCATCTCCGCCCAGTCGCACGACTCCGTGCCGCCTGCGCCGCTGTGGACGGTCACGAAGGCGTTGGATTTGTCGTTCTCGCCACCGAGCAGTTGGAGCAATTCAAAATCCTCCAGCGCCTTTTGCGTGCGCTCGCCCTCGGCGACGAATTCGTCGTAAGCCGCCGCCTGTTGCGCGGGGTCGGTTTCCTCGTCGGCCATGAGCCGGAGGGTTTCCAGGTCGGACACCTGTTGCTCCAAGCCGAGCACGGGCGTGATCTTCGCGCGCAGGGCGCTGACTTCCTCCACCTGTTTCTGGGCCTGTTCCTTGCGGTCCCAGAACCCGGGCTCGGCCATGAGCGATTCGAGTTCGCCCAGGCGGGCCTGTTTGGCGGCCAAGTCAAAGATACCTCCGCAAGCTGCCCACGCGGGCCTTGAGTTCGTCGGTGCGGATGGTGTTGGGATCGGAAGACATAGCGGAAATTAGGAGATGGGAGATAGAAGATAGGAGATAGGGCAGAAGCAGGCAGACAAGATGCAAGAAAAACGCGGAGAAAGCAAAAGTAGAGGGCGGGAGGCATACTCACCGCTGCCTTCCGCCTCTTCCCTATCTCCTATTTATCACCCTGCGGGCGATTTCTCGCAGACTCGAATCCTAGACCCTATCTCCTATTTCCCCTCCGGTGCGATGACCTGGAAAGTCGCCGCGCAGGTCGCGCACGAACCCCACACCCGGGTATGCCCGGCGTCGTCCTGCTCGATCAGGATGGCCGGCGTCGGCTCGGTGCCGTTCTGGAAATCGTGGTGGTCCTCGTAGACAACCACCTTGCCGAAATACTGATGCTTCTCCTCGTCGTAGAGCTTCGTGCCGATGGGGAAGCGCGAGCGCCAGGGCGAATCGCAGCCCGTGACGATGAGCAACAGAAGAACTCCCCGGAAGATGAGGGCGAAACGCATGCAGGTGTTGGAAAGGCGGAGGGTAACGGGTGATTGCCGAAGGGGCAAGTCTTCCGATGGTCCTGATGGCTCTCCGAGCCGTTCCCGATTTTCCAGCCAAATCTACACCGCGGCTCGGAGAGCCATCACGACTCTGGTCGGGATCACCGCTTGCGCGACGGACCGCGCTCGACCGACGGCAGGACGGGCTCGGGCTGGATCGCCGCCGCCTTGGGCGGATCGATGACCAGGATCGACTCGCCTTCCTTCATCATGTTGCGCTTGTCGCGCGCGAAGATCGCCAGGTAGTCCGGGTCGTTCTGCAACCAGTTTTCCTGGTTCTTCAAATGCCGGTTGATCACCTTTTGCTGGTCGATGGACTGCTGCAACTCGTCGGTCTTGCGGCGTTCGTCGCGCTGCTTTTGCAACTCGGGCAGGAACGCCGCGATGACGAGCCCGACGACCGTCAGGACGATCACCACCCACAGCAAACGGTTGATCCGCTGCCAGATCGTGACCGTCGGCGGTTCGTACTCCTCGACTGGAAAGTTTGCGATCAACTTTTAGCGCATCTTACCGCCATATTGTGCGCTGTCACCTAGAATTGTCTCGATTCGCAACAACTGGTTGTATTTGGCGACGCGGTCCGTGCGACAAAGCGAACCGGTCTTGATCTGACCCGCGTTCGTAGCGACCGCGATGTCGGCAATCGTCGTGTCCTCCGTCTCGCCCGAGCGATGGCTGATGACGGCGGTGTACGCGTGTTCCTTGGCCATCTCGATGGCGTCGAAGGTCTCGGTCAGCGTGCCGATCTGGTTGACCTTCACGAGGATGGAATTCGCCACGCCCAGGTCGATGCCTTTCTTGAGGAACTCGACGTTGGTCACGAACAGGTCGTCGCCGACGAGCTGTACGGTGTCGCCGAGCGCCTCGGTGAGCAGTTTCCAGCCGTCCCAATCGCCCTCCGCGCAACCGTCCTCGATGGAGATGATCGGGAAGCGGCTGCACAGGTCCTTGTAATAGGCGCCCAGCCCGGCGGCGTCGCGCTGGCTCTTGTCGGATTTCTTGAAGGTGTAGACCTTCTTTTCCTC
>CALMVM010000359.1 GCA_937873255.1 uncultured Verrucomicrobiota bacterium
TCCCCACTCTTTTCCCCCCGCTCCCGATGACCGCCGACGACATCCTCCTCGAAGCCGAAGACGGCATGGACAAAAGCGTCAATTACATGACGCACGAATTCGCCAGCGTGCGCACCGGCAAGGCTTCTCCTGCCTTGGTCGAGAACATCGACGTGGAAGCCTACGGCTCGAACATGAAGCTCAAGCAGCTCGCGCTCATCACGACGCCCGAGCCGCGCCTTTTGGTCATCCAGCCTTTCGACGCCGCGACGGTCAAGGATATCGAGCGCGGACTGAAGGAATCGCGCATCGGCATCATGCCCGCCGTGGACGGCAAGATCATCCGACTGCCGATCCCCGAGTTGAGCGAGGAACGCCGCCGCGACCTGGTCAAGGGCATCAAGCAAATGGCCGAGGAGGCGCGCGTGCGGGTGCGCGGACACCGCCGCGACGGCATCGAAAACGCGCGTAAGAGCAAAAAGGACGGCGACCTCACCGAGGACCAACTCGCCGACCTGGAAGATTCGATGCAAAAGCTCACCGACCAATACACCAAGAGCATCGACGACCATCTGACCCACAAGGAAGCCGAGATCATGAAGGTCTGACCGGGGACGGCGCGCACGTTTTGCGTTTTTGTATCATGGAAAACCTCTCTCTCCGCCACGGCCGACAGGCGAAAATCGCGCTGCTTCTTTGCCTATCGGTCGCCACGGTGGCGGCAGCGCACGCCGCCCCGAAAAAAGACAAACCCGCTGCGTCGAACACCGCGCGCGTGGCCCCGGATTTCACGTGGGTCGGTGCCGGCGGCAAGGCGTACCCGGGCAAGAATTTTCGCGGTCAGCCGGTGGTGATCTTCGTCGCCGTTTCGCCCGACGCCGGCGACCTGCGCAAGCAGGCGAAGCGGATCGAGGACAAGTACCTGGATTTCGCGGCGAAGAAGACGATTTTCGTGGCGGCGTTCACCGGCACGGCGGGCCGGGTGGAGTCGAACGTGCCGTTCGTCATCGCGCAAAACGGCGCGTCCGTGGCCGCGATCTACGGCGTGCAGGGCAAGGGAATCGCGGTGATCGTACTTGGGCCGGACGGCAACGTGGATTTCACCTCCACTCCGGTGGAAGGAGCCCAGCGCATCCTCGACATCATCAACAATACGTTCCAGGCGCAGGCGGCCGCACGGTCGGGGACAAGGAGCTAGACGACCCCCGAAAACTGTCGCATCAGTCCGAGTAGGCGTCGTTGATCTTCAATTTTGCGCTGGAGAACCATCCCTTCGGGTCACTTGCGACAATGTTGCTCTTGGTGTCGGCTTCAAACCACGCGATCATATCCAACCACAACTGACGGTTGCGATTGCGCACATCCGCAAGTTCGGCAGTCGTGAAATCGCCATTGTAGTTGGTGGAAGCGATGATATCTCCGTGCTGCGGATTGGCAGTCATACATAACAGAAGTCTGTTACGTCCCATCGGCATTGCATACCAAGTGGACTGATCGTCTTTGGAATGCATGCCAGACCATTCGGCCATCCCACCGGGCGGGGAAGAAGGCGTCAGACCGCGAGTCAAGAGCCACGAATCAAATGCGGCTTCGGTTGCCTTAAAGGATTCTGCGCTCTCGGATTGATAGAGGCCTAAAAAATATCCGTGCTCGCTGTGCTTCCTGCATGAGCAGACGAGCAGCACAAAACAAATAAGGACAAGAGATTTGTAAAGGTGCTTCACACGAGTCGTAGGGGCCGAATTATGTATCAGCGCAACTTCCGGATCGACTCCGCCGCGTCGCCCGCGCGGAAGACCGACGTGCCGGCAACCATCACGTTCGCGCCGCGCTCGCGCGAGAGCAGCGCCGTGTCGCTCTTGATGCCGCCATCGACCTCGATGTGGTAACTCCAGCCGTTTTCGGTCCGCAGGCGGGCGGCGTCGGCGACCTTGTCCATCGTTGACGCGATGAACTCCTGCCCGCCGAACCCGGGATTGACGGTCATCACCAGCAGGATGTCGATGTTCGCCAGATGATCCATCGTCGCCGACAACGGCGTCGCCGGATTGATCGCCAAGCCGGCCAGACAACCCGCCTCGCGGATGTTTTTCAGCGTGGTGGCCACGTCATGCTTGGCTTCGAGGTGCACACTCACCGAGTGCGCCCCCGCCTCCACGAAACGCGGCAGGTAATGGTCCGGCCGCGAGATCATGAGGTGCACGTCGAGCGGGATTTTCACGGCCTTGCGCATCGCCGCCACGACCGCCGGACCGAACGAGATGTTATCCACAAAGTGCCCATCCATCACGTCGAGGTGCAGCCAATCCGCGCCGGCTGCCTCGACGCGCCGCGCCTCTTCGCCGAGTTGCGAGAAATCTCCGGCGAGCAGGGAAGGGGCGACGATGGTTTTGTCGAAGTCGGACACGCGAAAAGCATGAATGCAAAATGCAAAATGCAAAATGCAAAAGTTCAGAAAGCAGAAGTCAGAATGCGGAGGGAGAAGACCCTGATCCACCCCCCCGGACTTTTGCATTTTGCATTTTGCATTTTGCATTTACCCTCGCCAGCTTGGACGAAAAACCGATCATCGACCTGCACAGCGACACGCACTTCATGGGCGATGCGTTGCGCCAGGCGCTCCGCGCGTACGAGGCGGACGAGGTGCCCGTTGGCGCGGTGATCGTGCGCGGCGGGCGGGTCATCGCACGCGCTTTCAACCAGGTCGAAACCCTCAAGGACGCCACCGCCCACGCCGAGATGCTTGCCATCACGCAGGCCGAACACGCCGTCGGCGACTGGCGGTTGACCGACTGCACGCTGTTCGTCACCAAAGAACCCTGCCCGATGTGCGCCGGCGCGGCCGTTCACGCGCGGTTGGGGCGGGTGGTGTTCGGTTGCGGCGACGCGCGGGGCGGGGCGGCGGGCG
>CALMVM010000360.1 GCA_937873255.1 uncultured Verrucomicrobiota bacterium
CGAAATTATAATTGGCGAGAGGACTCACCTCCGCAATCGTCTCCTCCGCCGTCTCGGCCGCCTGCAAAGCCGCTTCGGTCTGGCCGGCGCGCCAGCGCGCCTGCGCCAGCGAACCGAACACCCAGATGATGTCGTTTTTGCCCAGGCAGTCCGGGCGAATCCGCGCCGCCTCCTCCAATGCCGCGATGGCCTCCCCGGTCCGACCGACCCACATCAGGTTGTTCGCGTGCATGCACAACGCCCATGCCTGGGCCTGTTCGTAGCCCTGTTGGCGGGCGGCGCGCAGGAGCCGGCCGGACGTTTCGAGGCCGAGTTGGAACTCGCCGTGCTGGAGTTGGAGCAGCCCGATCTGCGTCATGATTTCCTGCCAGCGGCACCGGTCGCCGATGCGGTGGGACAGCGTGACGGCCTTGTCGAGGCTTTCCTGCGCCTGCTGCCGGCGGCCGTCGGTCGAATGGAGCACGCCCAGGCACATCCGGACCCAGACCTGGGCCGACTGGTCATCGACGGTTTCCGCCATCGCCTCCGCCCGCCGGCTGTACCGCCCGGCCAGACGGCGCAAGCCGAAGCTGTTGGTGCCGATGGCGATCTCCGGCAGGATGCGCAGCAACTCGGGCGATTGACCCACCTTGTCGGCGAGGTTCAATCCGTACATCGTCGCGCAGGTAGCGGCAAGCTTGTCCGAATCGTAATAATAAAGCTGGCCGAGCCGTTCGTACGCGCTGGCCGCCTGGCGGAAGTGTTCGCGCCGCGGTCCCGGTGGCAGCGGCGGGCCGACGATTTTCCGGCTCAACAGGTGGAGCCCCTGGACCGCTCCCTGGCTGACGATGCCCCACAGGCAACCGAGCCGGGCGGTGGGCACCGGCATCCGCAGGAGCCGCAGGGCGCGTTCGGTGTGGAAGCGGCTGTTGGCAAGATTTCCCATGCCGAGATGCGCCTCGCCGAGCTGGCGTTCCCACCGCGCCATGCGCACGTCGCGGTCGGGGTCGGCGTTTTTGCTGCCGGCTTCGAGGGTGAGCGCCTGCGCCAGAAAACCCACCGTTTCCTGGTACGAACCGCCGCGCAACGCCTGCTCGCCGGCCTTGTCGAGGTATTCGATGGCTTTGCGCCGGTCTTCGGCACGCATCCAATGGTGCGCCAGCAGCGGGTAAAAGGGAGATAAATCCTCGCCGCTCCGGGCCTGGCGCTGCTCGTACCATTCGGCCACGGCACGATGGAGTTGCCGGCGCTGGGCAAAGAGCATCAAGTTGTAGGCGGCCTCCTGCGTGATGACGTGCTTGAAGATGTACGCCAGTTCGGGCTCGGGGGTGTCCTGCGGCGTCAGGTCGAGCCGCGCCAGGCGGGAGAGGTCGTCGGGCAGCCGTTCGCGCTCGGGCGCGATGGGGAAAATGTCGCGCAGGACCCGGAAGGCGAACACTCGGCCGATGACGCTGGCGACCTTGAGGGTGAGCTGCTGCGAAGGGCTCAGACGGTCCATGCGGCTGGTGATGACGCCCTGGACGCTGTCGGGGAAACTCAACGCCGACAGGTCCACCCCCGACGCCAGCCGGCACTGGCCGCCGGAGGCTACCTCGATCAGGCCCGCGTCGCGCAGGGCGTAGGCGAGTTCCTCGCTGTAGAACGGGTTGCCGTTGGCCTTGTCGCGGATCAACGCGGCCACCGGAGCGGGCAGCGCGCCGACGCCGAGGCGGCGGCCCACCAGCGCGAGCACGTCGTCGGGCGGCAATGGAGCCAGACGCACGTGCTCCACGCCGGAGCCGAGCAGCAGTTTGCCGTAGTCCGACGAGGCATGGTCCTCCGGCGGGCGCGCGGCCACGATCAAGAGGAGCGGTTGCACACGCTGCTGGACGAGCAGCGTCAACGCCCAGGACGAGGAATCCAGCCAGTGCGCGTCCTCGATCACGAGCACCAACGGTCCCTGTTTCGCCCGGGATTGCAGCAGGCGCACGAGCAATTCCGACGTGTTGTCGGCGCGCACCTGTCCGGCCATCTGGATCGTGAATTCGTTTTCGGGCAACTCCAAAGAGAGCACGCTGTTGAGCAGGGGCGCGTGCCGGAGGAGTTCGGGCTGGCCCTCCAGATGCCCGAGGACGCGGGCGCGCCGCCCCTGCGGATCGTTCACGGAGCCGAGTTGAAACAGTTCCGTGAACACGGACCGCCAGGCGTGGTAGGGAGTCGATTTTTCCACCGCGTCGGCCGCGCCGGCCAGCACCTGGGCATTGGCCGTGGCGGCTCCCGACCGGAACTCGGACAACAGACGCGATTTGCCGATGCCGGCCTCGCCTTCGATCACGACGACGCCGCCCTCGCCCGCGAGCAGCCGGTCGAGCCGTTGGGACAGCGACAGCCGCTCCGCCGCGCGCCCGACCATCGTGGTCGATTCCGCCGCCGCCACAGCGCGGCTGCTCGGACGGTAAACGGCGACCGGCGCGGCCTTGCCCTTGACCGCGAGCGCCGGCAACGACTCGAAACGCAGGCGCGCCCTGGCCGCTTGAAAAGTCGCTCCGTCGCAGAGGATGTCTCCCGACGCGGCCCCCATCAGGCGGGCGGCGAGGTTCACCGTGTCTCCCAGCGTGGTGTATTCCCGCCTCCGCTCGCTGCCGACCGTGCCGCAGAACACGCGGACGGTGGCGATGCCAACAGCGCTGTTCAAGCCGAGTTTGTGCAGCGCCGCCTGGATGGATTGCGCCGCCTCGACCGCCCGCAACGCATCGTCCTCGTGCGCCAGCGGCGGCAACCCGAGGGCGGCGAGCAGGGTGATCCCCTTGTCGGCCATCCCGAGCTGGCCGATGCTGCCTTCGTAGCGGTACAGGCCGGTTTGCATCGCTTCCATCACCGCCTGCGCCTGTTCCAGAGAGAGCGTCTCGTCCAACTCGGGGAGATTGATGAACAGGAGCGAGAGGCGTCGCAGTTCGGCCACCCAATCGCTCTGGCCGGCGTCGAGTCGGATGCGGATCGCCGCCGGCAGATAGCCCTGGAGCGCGTCCCGGTTGGCCGGCATCGGCAGGGTCACCGCGGCCGGGTGCAAGGCAAGGGGGAAGCGCACCGTGTGGAGAAGCACCTCGCCTTCCGCCTCGCGCGGCTCGCCGTCACAGCGGTCCGCTGTCAGGGACCAGACCTCCCGCGACATTACTACCTCCCCCGCGCCCGCCAGCTTGACCGCCGGGCCGATCTGCGTCAGCGGCGCGCCGGTCACGAGTACTTCCCAGCGTCCGCGCACGCCGCCGAGATGAAAGGCACGGACCTCGCCCGCTCCCAGGCCGATGTGAATGGACAGGCGGACATCCTCCGCGACCGCGTAGTCGTGGAGTCGATGCTGGATCGCCAGCGCGCATTGCGCCGCGCGGCAGGCGGCATCCGCCAGCCCCTCATCGCGCGCCTGCCAGATCGCCAGCACGCCGTCCCCGGCGAACTTGACGACGTCGCCGCCGTGCGCCGAGATCAGTTCGATGAGCTTCTCGAAATACGCGCAGAGGATGTGGTTGAGTTCCTCCGCGCCGGCGGGGCCGTGTTGCGCGAGTTGCTCCGTCAGGCGCGTGAAGCCGGAGATGTCTCCGAAAAGAACGGCGGCCGGGAATTGCCGCAGGTCCGGCGTGTTCGCCGTGATCCGTTGCGCGGCATAACGCTCCAGGACGAACGACGGCAAATGGCTGAAGAGTGTCTCCATGGTGTCCGCGCGCAACGAACGATCCCGCCCCGCAATTTTAGCGAACGAAGTCCGGAGGGCCAGCGCGTTTCGACGATCCCCGTCGCCGCGCCGACCGGGCCTGAGACCGAATCGACGAATCGTCGACGGCGCACGCGCTTTTCCGCCACCTAGCCATTCGTAAGGGGCGTCCCGGCAGGCACCTTCAGAACAAACGGTACGCCGCGTAGCCGACCAGCGCCGTCACGGGCAGGGTCAACACCCACGCCCAGACCATCCGCCCGACGACGCCCCACTTGACCGCGCCCGGACGCTTGGTCGCCCCTACGCCCATGATCGCACTGGAGATCACGTGCGTCGTGGAAACCGGGATGCCCAGCACGGTGGCGAAGTGGATGACCGCCGCCGCCGCCGTCTCCGCCGCAAACCCGTGGACGGGTTGGAGGCGCACCATCTTGTGGCCCATCGTGCGGATGATCCGGTAGCCGCCCCCGGCCGTGCCGGCGGCCATCGTCAACGCACAGGTGTAGACCACCCACGCGGGCACATCGTGAAACACCGGCACGCGCAAAAACCCGAGCCAGCCGGGCATTCCGTCGAAAATCTTGGCGTTGGTGCCGGTCACCAGGGCCAGGGTGATGAGGCCCATCGTCTTCTGCGCGTCGTTGGACCCGTGGCTGAACGCCATCGCGGCCGCGCTCACGAGTTGGAGCTTGCCGAAGACGCGTCCGGCCGCGTTGGGCGTGATCCAGAAAAACGCGACGAGGATCAGCCCCATCAGCGCCATGCCCATCGCAAAGCCGATGAGCGGCGAGGAGATCATCGGCAACACGACCTTTGGCCACAGGCCGTCGACGGTGTGCTTGGCGGGATCGTGGACGTTCCAGCGCAACGCCGACCAGTCATTGTGCGCGCTCGCCAGCGCCGCGCCGCACAGGCCGCCGATCAACGCGTGGCTCGACGAACTCGGCAGCCCCAGCCACCACGTCAACAGCCCCCAGAGGATCGCCGCCGCCAACGCCGCCAGCAGCGTGCCCATCGTCACGAAATGGGTGTCCACGAGCCCCTTGCCGACCGTGCTGGCGACCGCCGTGCCCATGCTCGCGCCGACGAGGTTGAAGACGGCCGCCATCAGGATCGCCTGCCGGGGTGTCAGCACGCGCGTGGACACGACCGTGGCAATCGCGTTGGCCGCGTCGTGGAAGCCGTTGATGTACTCGAAGGCGAGCGCGGCCAGGAGCACGAGGAGAAAAAGCGTCATCGGCTGGGAAGGAAACCCGGGGACGGGGGGCGCTCGGTCAGGCGTTTTTGAGCACGATGTAAAACACCGTGTTGCCCGCGTCGCGGCAGCGGTCGATGGCCTTTTCGATCAGCTCGAAAACGTCCTTGAAGATGAAGACCTCGCGCGTGTCGCGCTGCCCCTGGTAGAGCGCCTGCAACATGCGCAGGACCAGCTTGTCGGCCTCGCCTTCGAGGTTTTGCAGACGGTCGTTCATGCCTCGCGCCTTCTCCACGTCGGTGCCGCCGCGTAGTCCCTTGACCATGGCCTCGACCACGCCGGCGGCCTCTTCGAGGATGGTGATCTGACGCAGGAAATCCTCGCCGAGCGCGGGCACCGAATCGCAATAAATCTTCAGGCGCTCGCCGATGGCCTGGACCCGCTTGGGGATTTTGTAGAGCGACTCGGACAGCGCCTCGATGTCCTCGCGCTCCAGCGGCGTGACGAACGTGCGGCAAAGCGCCTCGGTGATCTGCTGGTGGATGCGCTTGTCCTTGTGCCGGACCTCGGCGAACTCGCTCAGGTCGCAGCCGTGGCCGGGCTCGCGCAATCGGTCCACCAGGACCTTGAGCAGCCCGGCGCTGGTCCGCGCCTCAGCGGCGCTCGCTTCGAGCAGGTCGGAGAACTTCGGGTCGCGGCCAAGGAGTTTTGCCAGGAGATCATTGCGGGGAGCGGGCAAGCGGTTCGGGACGAATCATTACGCGAATTCGGAAGCGTTCAAGAAAGTTTCCTGCCGGCGGACAAGTTGTCCGCCCCTGCGCAAAACGGAGACGTGGAACAGATATTATCCGCCCGAGCGATTCCCGGGGATCCCCACCTACGAACCGGGCAAGACGGACAACGCTTACCGCCTGTTCACCCTGGGGAAGCTCAAATTCCCGGTGGCACGGAAAGGATTTTCAAACGTGCTGACGTTCTCGACGGGGACGCCCCGCCGCAGGTTCCAACGGCAGCGGCCGTACTCGTCCCACATGTAATGGATGTGCTGGAGCCAAGCACGGGCGAAGTCCGTTTTTTCCAGGGTCGTGCTGGCTTGCTCGATCAGGTCGAGCCAGACCAACTGAAGCTCCAGATCGTCGTTGGGCGGAGCAACGGTCGGCACCGATTCATAGAAGGAAAAATCCAGGCCAAGTCGTTCGTGGGCGACTACCGTCGGGAGGTGCTGCCGGGCGTGGGCCACTTCATCCCGCGCGAACGGCCCGAGGCGATCATCGCCGTGCTCGCGGATGGAAGTTGAAGCGCGTTTTATCGCGCCCACCACCGACGGTGCTCGGCCGTCATGTCCGGGCTTCCCGGCGCGGACATGACAACGGAGCACCACGGCGAACGGCCGGGCCTATTTGTTTGCTGAACCCGGTTCGGACTCCTTGGCGTGTTGATTGGCCTTCGCCGTCTCGGGCAGCAGTTCGTTGAGCACGCCTTGCACTTTGGTCATGAACGTCGTGGAACCGATCACGCTATCCTTGCCCGCCATCTTTCCTCGTCGGGACCGACGAAACGCCGGCCGACGCCCACGCCGGCATTGAACGCGGCGGCTTCCACCGGCCGGCCGCTTGCGCTGACCTGATTGTAGAATTCGTGCACGCCGTCGAAGGTCGCCAGATTCGCCTCGACGGCTTGGACCTCCGCGCCGAGTGCCTCGATGTCCCGGGCGGCGGTGTGGATCGCGCCGCTGTTGGAAACGATGAACAGGTCGAAACCGTTCCTGGCGAACTGCTTGGCGAGTTCAAAGCCGATGCCGCTGGAGACACCCGTGACGAGGGCGAGGGGTTTGGAGGTGGCCATAAAGAATGTTTCCCTACGTTCGCTCCGAACCGGGGAAGGGATTGCCAAAAACGCGCTCCGCATCCCGGCACGGCGCGGCGAAAGAAAAATCCGCTTGCCGCCGGCCGGGCGAATCCGAAAGTGCCCGATCATGTCAGCCTGCTTCCCACGGTCGCGCCCCGGGTCCGATTCCGTTTTTGCGCCCGGCGTCCCGAAATGACTGCTGCTCCCACGACGCGGTCACGGCGCGCGCTTTATTCGACGCTCCGCTGGATCGCCGTCCTCGTGCTCGTGCCGACGATTCTTTTCGGCGGCTACTACTTCTACGCGAACGTGCTCAACCGCCCCCGCGCGGACGTTTACGCCGTCCACCGGGGGACCGCGATTTCCGCCGTCTACGGCACCGTGACGGTCACCTCGAAGCAGACCCTCCTCGTCAACGCGCAAAACGCCGGCATCCTCAAGATGGCCGCCGGCTTCGGCACCACGGTGGAAGCCAACGGCATCGCCGTGAAGCAAAACGAACTGCTGGCGACCATCACCGACGACGTCGGCCAGCGCGCGCTCGACCAGGCGCGCAAGGACTACGAGATCGCGCTTTCCCACCAGAAGCTCGGGCCGGGCAGCGCGCAGGGATTGAAGACCGCGCGCGACCAACTGCGCGCCTACGACCGCCTCCCGCAGGGCAGCATCCCGCTCGTGCAGCGGGAGGCGGCGCGCGACGAGGTCATGCACTTGGAGATGGCGATCCAGAACGAGTCGCTCGAACTCGAACGCGTCCTGTCCACCGCCACCACCGTACTGCGCAACGCCGAGGAAGCGATGAAACGCAACGAGGTGCGCGCGCCCATCGACGGGGTGATCGTGCTGGCGTTCTTCAACGACGGCTCCTTCGTGGCCAACGGCGCGGGGCTGTTCAGCATTTCCAGTAAAGATTTGTACATCTCCGGGTTGGTCAACGAGGAGGATGTCGGCAAGCTCAAGCCGGGCATGAAGGCGGAGATGCGTCTATATGCGTACACGAACACCGTGTTCATCGCGACGCTGACGGCCGTGCTGCCGAGCCCGGACGCCAATAGTTCGCGCTACACCGTCACGCTCCAGATGGATCATCCTCCCGATAATCTCCTCTTCGGACTGACGGGCGAAATGAACGTCATCCTGGGCCGCAAGGAAAACGCGCTCATCATCCCCGCGCGCGGGCTCTTGGTCGATCAGGTATTGCTCGTGGTCGACGGCGTCGTCTCGCAGCGCACGGTCAAAGTGAATTTCAAGAGTCTCGAATTCGTCGAGGTCGCGGAAGGATTGCACGAGGGCGATCAGGTCATCGTCAACGATCAGGATGCTTTCCGGGAGAACGAACGCGTGCGGCCGATGCTCATCAACCCGCCGACGAAAGCAACGGACCATCCCGCCCAGAAGTGACCGCGCCGTTCCGTCCGAGGGCCATGGCCTCAGGCACTCGCCAATGCTGCGGCGTCCGCCATTTCCTGCCGGGGCTTGGATGAGGTGACCGGTTCCGGGGTCTCCACGGCGAGTTCCGGGTCGTCGATGTGCAGATGACGCCGCCAGAAGGCCGGCGAGGTCAGTTCCGCGTCGTACTTGCGGAACTCCGCCGCGCGCTGCGGCCACTCGCGGCGCAACGTCGCCAGCGCGGCCTTCGCGCGTGCGAACAGGTCGAAATACACGTCCGGTCGTTTGCGGAAAACATAGATGCCCGGGACGAACGCGTGCTTGACGCCGACCTCGTCGAAATACGTGACATCCGTCCCGCTCCAATCCCCGATGTGCAGCACCTTGCGCGGCAGACCGCTCGTGGTGTGAACGGGCTTGCGCCATTTCAGGGGCAGATGGCCGTTGTGAATCCAGCGCCGCCAGAGTCGGTCCAGTTTTGACTTCGGCTCGTAATGGCGGTTGAAGTTTGTCGGCTCGACTTCCCGGCGATGCTCCGCGGCGTGTTCCTTGCTGGCGGCGAGCGCCTCCTTGAAGCGCGACTCGCAGTCGACCTTGAGCAGCCATTCTGGACCGAGCAGGAAGTGCTCCAATCCGCGCACCCGCATCGCAGCCTGATCGTATTCCAATTTGTCGAGGTAGTGTTCGATCTCCTCTTGCACGGCGTCCGACAAGGTTTCGGTCGTGATCTCCGGGAAACGCAACGCCCGGATCATCAGGTCGTTGTACATGTTGTAATAGTACAGCCACGCGGAGATCTTTGTGTAGAAAGGCAGGTGCCAGACCGCGATGCCGGGAACCGCGAGCGTGGGAATGCCCTGCTTCAACATCCGGTAGCCAAATTCCTTGTCGTCGCCCCGGATGAAGCACGGCAGCGGCAGGCCGTGCTTCTCCACCGCCTCGCGCGAGATCGCCATGAACCACCAGGCATTGTAATGGGATTCCGGGATGTGCCCGAGCCGGTCGAGCGCGCCGGGCGGGGCGAGTTCCAATTCCGAGATGCAGGCCGAGACGCTCAACAGCCGCGGGTGCCCGATCTTGGAGCCCAGTTCGTGCAGGTGCGTGGGCCGGTAGAGATCCAGCATGCCCCCGCCAATGCAGTGATCCTTCTTGATGTAACGCAACCAGCTCATCGCCCGCACGATCATGTCGGGCTCCATTTCGATGTCGTCGTCCAACAGCAGGAAATGCGTCGGCCGGGCGCGTCCCTCGGCGGACAATCCTTCCATCAGCCCGCGCGCCGCCCCGCCCGCGCCGCCGGTGTTGCCCTGCGCGACGATTCGCACGTTGGGATACGGGAACAGGTCGGCGGGCAGGTCGGACGCGTTATCCGTGACCGTGATGAAATACTCGTTGCGGTTGAGCCGGGGATATTCCGCGATCCGTCGCACCGTGCGCTCGATGAACTCGGGCTTCTTGTAGGTGCAGGCGAGGATGTCGAGTTGCACCGGGCGGCGCGGTGCGGCGGTCGTCCACCAGCGGCCGCCGGTGAGCTGTCCCTGCTTGGAAAGGCAGGTCAGATGAAACGCCAGCCGCGAGCCGAGCGGACTGTCCGACGACAGCTCGACCTCCAAGACGAACGGTTCGTTGCCCGCCCCCCCGTCGTGCGTGACGCCGACGACGAGTTGCGCCGCGCGTCCCTGCGCGAAGCGGAGCACCTCGACATAAAAGGGACCGACGAGATCAAGTTGCAACTGGATCGACGACAGGCCGGCGCGCTCCACGACATGGCTTTCAAAGAACGCGTTGAAATACCCGTCGAACGAAACCGCGTCGTCCTTGAGGAAGTTCATGTGCCCGGCCTGGGACAGACGTGGACCGGGACCGGCACCGTGCGAGATTTTTCGATGGTAGAGTGGTTCCCGCGACAAGTCTTTCGTGAAGAGCACGTGCTGGAAGACGGACCCAACGTCGGGTTTCCCGTCGCCCGGCAGCGCCCCGTTCGGCATCTGGAAAGCTTGGGCGACGCGCCGCAGGACCGGCCGCCGGAAAGGGGCCTCCGAAAAGACCTCCTGATGGAACTTCGTCTCGCGCCGCAGGCGTTCGGACAAGGACTGCCGCGTGCCCTCCGCGATCTCCGGCGCGTCGGCGGCCGGCGAAAAAAACACTTCGTGCGGCCGGTCGGAATCCGGCAGCGGCGCTCCGGCGTCCACGCCCAGAAATTCGAGCAGCGCCCGCCACGCCGCCGGCCGCCGCTCCGGGTTTTGCAAGTCCTCGGCGCGCACCAAGTGGATTTGCGGCAGCGGAAACGCGCGAGGTAACGTCCGAGCGCCGTCGTGTATTCCGACAATCCCATGTACGCCCAATGGTAGGCCCAGCCCGTGGACAAACGTCGGCCCTCCTGCTCCAGCGCCTTTTCGAGGCTCAGGTGCTCCCGGCCGCTTTGCACGAAGGCGGCGTAATGCGCGAGCGTCCTTTCGACGGGATCGCGCAACACGGCGACCATCTTCCCGTGCGGCAGCGTTTTGGCGATCCGACGCGCGGCCTCGGGATAAAACAGGTAGGCCGGACTCGCCTCGCCGAAACGGCGCGCTTCCGGTTTATGAACAGCGCGGAAACAAAGTTCGTAGTCGCGCCGAGTGGTCACGCGGGCCACGTCCGCCGCCTCGAAGGTTCCATCCGGCAGCAAACGCGGTCGGTGCAGGAACGCCGTGTCGTGCACCCCTTCGGTGCCGAGGTCTTTCGACACGAAATAATTCGTCTCCCGGATCGGAGACGCATGGATCTGCGGGTGCTGCCCGAGCCAACCCATCAAAGTCTCCGTCCCGCAAAACGTGGCACCGATCAGGAGAAAATCGGGCATTTGACCGGCAGAATGTGAAGCAGACATAAAACGATGCCTAATTGCAGATTTTTACTCGTCCGGATTTGCCTTTCACCGAACTCTTTTTCCCCTACATTTTTCGACCCGCCAGTGGACCTATCCCGCTTCCGCCTCGGCCAGATCGGGCAAAACTTCCTCGACCGGAGGTTCCACCGGCCTGCCGTGGACCGCCCGCTCGACATCGTCCACGCTGCCCGACAAGCGACTGATGCCGCCGTCGATCCATACGGCGCGAGTGCAAAGCCGACGCAACGAGATCAGGTCGTGGGTGATGAGCACCACCGTGCGGCCGGCGTCCATGCGCCGGCGGATGGCGTCGGTGGATTTGTCGCGGAAGTTCACGTCGCCGACCGCGAACACCTCGTCGATCAAGAGCACGTCGGGGTCGGCCTGCATCGCCACGGCGAAGCCCAGCCGCGAGAGCATCCCGCTCGAATAGATGAACACCGGCTGGTCGAAAAACTCGCCCAGCTCCGCGAAATCGCGGATGCGATCCAGGCGTTTTTCGATGGTCGCGCGGTGCATGCCGAGGAGCATGCCGCTCAGGATGGCGTTCTGCCGTCCGGTAAGATTGCTCTCGAAGCCGACGCCGAGCGAGAGCAGCGAGACGCTGAAACGCGGGTCGCGGTAGATGCGCCCGCGGTCCACGCCGACGATCCCGGCCAGCACGCGCATGAGCGTGCTCTTGCCCGCGCCGTTGGAACCGAGCACGCCGAGGGTTTCACCCTGGCGAATCTCCAGGGAAACATCTCGCAAGGCCCAGAATTGTTTGGAACCCGCCAGTTTTCGGCGCAGACGATAATAAACGCCGACATGCTCGGCGCGGATGATGCACGGGCCGGGTCCGTCGGCCGGCATGGGAGGATGCACGCTCATGGAAAAATGGGAAACCAACCTCGCGCCCTCAGACCGCGATTTTTGCGAGTTTCAGGTCGAAGCGGCGCATCATCACGATGCCGAGGGCGAGAAGCACGACGGCGATGGCCGCGACCCGGCTCAACGCCCACCAGTCCGGCCACCCCCGGTCGAGCAGGACCGTGCGATAAGCCGTGAGCAGGTTCGCCAGCGGATTGTAATACACGTAGGGCGCGTAGCGGGCCGGCACCTGGCTGGGTCGGAAGAAAATCCCCGAGGCCATGCCCACGAAGCCCAGCACCGCGCCGATGACCGCCGAGCCGTCGCGGAAATACGGAATCCAGACCGACAGCGGCAGGCCCACCGCCAGATTGAACGTGAACTGGATCAGCACGATCACCGGCAACGCCAGGTAGGCCTCGTTCGGAGGATAACCGAGCAGCCACAGTACCACCGTCATCACGCTGAAGGTACAGAGAAACTTCCAGGTGCCGTTGAGCACGCTCACCAGCGGAAAAATTCCCTTCGGCAGGTAAACCTGCTGCATGATTCCCGACTTGAGGATGATCGAATTGGCCGCCAGCATCGCGGAATTGTGGAACCACTGCCAGGCGAACGTCCCCACGAGCAGGAACGGAAAAAATTCCGCCCGGCTGGCGGGCCGCTGGTTCGGCGGCGCGCTGGAGAGCAGGAACCCGAAAACGATGTACATCGTCACCGCCGCCATCGTCGGTTCCAGCAGCCACCAGACAACGCCGAGGTAGGTGCGCGAAATCTCGGACTTCAGGCCCGCGTAAGTCTGATAGCGAACGACATGCGCGTAACGGTGCAGGTCGTGCCAGAACCCTTCCCGGCGCACCCCGCCGCTGAAAATTTGCAAGCCGTCGCGCGCCTATGGAGATGAGGTAGAAATCATCGAGAACGTTCCCTTGAGGGGAAGCATCTTATTCGCTTCGGGGGACAAGATCGGATTTCTTTTTCGACCGAATTTCACGAAAGTGTGTGGGATGAACGGCTGCCACGCAACCCACGCGAAACTCCACGAGCCATCCACGAAAGGGTAGAAAGTAGCGGACCACTCGGCGTTTCAATCCATCTTCCCCTTCGTCGATTGCAAAAGGGCCGCGTCGATCCCGGCGTCGATGTTGCGCAGGGGCAGGTTCGTCAGGTTGTTCAGACTGGTGTTGGGTTGGGGGCGCACTTGTTCCATCGCCCAGTTGGTCGCGCCGAAAATCGTGTTGTCGAAAACGTCGTTGTCCGGCGAACCGGGGCCGAAGAAGATCCCGGCGTAATGCGCCCCACGGATGACGTTGCCGAAGAGGATGTTGCCCCGGCTGGGCGTGAAGTCCATGTCCGAGACCGGGAGGTCGGGCTTCGCCGCGCCGAGTTCCATCCCGAAGAAATGGAAGCGGTCATTGGACCCCTCGTTGTTATCGACGAGCGTGTTCACCCCGATGATGTTGAAGTAAGAGGAGCGTACCATCTTCACGCCGCCGCCGTAGTTTCGCTCGACCTCGTTGGCGTACACGACGTTGTAGAGCGCGTTGTCCATGGAAATGCCGGGGAGTTTGGCCGGGGGAGTGCCGTCCGCCAGCCGGCCCATGCCGAAGACGAAGTCGAGCTTGAGGTCCAGGTCCGACTTGCCCCAGCGCTTGCCGTTGGCGCGGAAAAGGTTGGCCGTCAGGATATTGGCGGTCGCTCCGCTGTCCAGGCAGATCCCCTCCTTGGCGTTGCCCTCCACCGTGTTGTCGAAAATCACCGATTCGACCGCGCCGTCGCAATAAATGCCCGAGGAAGCGTTGAGGGCGACCCGGTTGAAGGCCACGACGTTGCGCCGCGGCGGGTGCAACCGCGTGTAAATCGGCTGTTCGATCACGCCGTAGTGATCGTCCCCGAGCAGGTTGCGCGGGTCGTCCTGCACGGCGGCGTTGCGGTCGGTGATGACGATGCCGGCGTGCCAATTGGAAGGACCGAGGTTGCCAATGACCTCGTTGTTCATCACCACGCCGCCCACCGTGTCGCCGTTCAGGAGTACCCCGGCCGCCGCGAGCCGGGTCAGGACGGCGTGTGTCAGCACGACGCCGGGGGCGTTATGCAACACCACGCCGCCGCCTCGCAGCCCCTCGAAGCGTCCCCCGACGAAGGTCACGTCCCGGCTGTCGTCCACCAGCGCGCCCCAGTCGCCGCCGACGAACGCGCCGCCGCGCACCACGACTTCCGAGGTGTTCTCCACGCGCAAGAGGAACCGGGGGCCGTCCTTGGCCGCGCGCAGTTCCGTGTATCCCAGGTCCAGCCAGAACTTCGCGCGGCGAAGCAATATCGACTCGTCTACCTCTAGCCTCGCAGAGGCCACCTTCACGCCACGAACGGCCGGGTCGCGCAGGAGGACGTTGAGTTCGGAGGCACGCGCGCCGTTGAAAACGCGGAGCCCGTCCGGCGCGGCGGCGCTTTCCCGCGCGCGGGCCGCCCGGAGGATATCGTCCGCCGCGTACCAGGCGTCGCGTGCCGAGCGTGCATCGAGCTTGAGTTCCTTCGCGCGCTTGCCGACCTGCAAGCCGGCGAGCTGTTTTGCCGGTTCGCTTTCCGGTTGGTTACGCAACGGCGGCAGTTTAAAGCTCGCGCTGATATCCCGCGCATCCGTGCCGAGGTCCGGCGCGCGTCCTCCCTCTTGGGATCGTGCAACCTGAGGCGACGCGAAAAACAGCAGACAGAAAGCGAGGGAGACACGGATCATCGATTTCGTGGGGACACTGGATTTGATCATGGAAGTGCGGAATGGAGAGAAACACCCTAGGAATCGTCCTTGGAGACGGCATTGCACGGCCGAATGTCGTTTTCGGCAAAATCGGGAGCATGTCGAGTGACTTCTATCGATCCCTTCGCGCCTGCGGATCGGCTGTTTGCGGACTTTCTTTTCCTGGAGGAACAACGCCGTGATGCGCGAAGCCTCCCTCGCGGAGGGCCGGTTGCCACGTTGCCGGGAACCCTCGACTTTCTGCTTGCGGCCTTGGAGTATCGGGTGAAAAGTTGCCTCGCATCCGTTGTCTCGTGGCTACGCAAAGTGGCATGGGTGCGTCAGGCCCCTCCCGGGTGACCGCAGCAGGCCACTCTCGATCAGGCTGAACAATCAGACGCCGGCGTGGCGAAAGTGGCAGACGCGCTAGACTCAAAATTGTGTCTTTGGCGGTTTGAGGGCGTTGCTTTGCGATGCTTCTATTTTTGCTTCTCCCTGCAAATGCGGGCTTTGCAGGTGAAATTACCTGATTAGCTGTGAGTTGCTGACCACTGGTCGGTGTAGCACAAAGCGTAGCACAGCGTTCGACATGGGGACGGTTCAGCGGTGGGGGGCTTGTCTTTGTTCACCCGTCGCCGCATAGTCAAAGGGATGAGTGCAACCGTCGATTCTGTCCCGTTCGCTCCGGCAAAGCTGCCTGCGACCTTGAGCGCGGCTGATGCGCTGGGTGAGATTTGCCGGGGCATGGGCATCGCACCCCTCGCGGCGGACGAGGCAGCCGCCTTACCACCTTGGACGGAGCACGAGGCCGCGGCCTTCGAGCGCACGATCAACGAGGCGTTCGAGCGGATCGAGGAAGCCCCGAAGCTCCCGTGAATCTTCATCCACGGGGGCCGCACCTGCTGGACACCAGCGCGGTGATCATCTTGGCCCGGCTCCGACAAGCGGCCGCGCCGGATGCCCTCGTGGGATTTCCCACGCTCGGTGAACTTGCCGTCGGCATTGCCCGCGCGCGTGATCCCCGGCAAGAGGAAGGGCGGATTCGCGCGGCCCTAGGGGCAAGCCGCGTGCTGCTTCCAACACTTGCGACGGTGCGTCACTACGGCGAGACGGTAACTGCCCTCCAGCGATTGGGAAAGCCGATCCCGATCAACGATGCGTGAAATGCCGCGCTCGCTCTCGAACACGACGTGCCGCTCTTGGCCGATGACGCGCATTTCGCTCGCGTGCCTAGGCTGAAATATATTCCAGCGCGACTGGCTGTGCGCTGAGAGGTTAGGCGCAAATGGCGGGATTAAAATCACAAACCACCAATGTAATCGCTTTGAAAAATTAGGTTGATTTGGTTGATTTGGTTGATATACTGCGGGCACCATGAACCCGTCTCTACCAAATCAGCCGACAGCACGCCATTCCACAAACAGGGGTAAGCAGCACTCGACAAGAGATGCTGACCGCGTGGAACAAGAGTCTGATAACCAATCGGCCTACTTACGCGGGATCGTGGACACTTTGAAGGAGCAACTCGAGTCCTTGCAGGAACTTGATCATGGATTGCGCGGTCTTTTCTTGGATATCACTAAGAAGAGGCCGGCCGGGGGCAAATTAGGGTTTATCGTTCGCGTAAACGCCGATGGTTCCCTTGTTGAAGACGAGGAATACGAATGCCGAGTTCCTGCGGAAAAGGACGACAAATCTGCTCGGCGGCTGGATAAAATCAATCCGGTTACCCCTGGCCATGTTCCGGGCCTCGATGAGGTGCTCTACGGTTTCGCCCCTCCAGCGGATGATCCTTTGGCTGCTGCTAGAAAACGCGGCATCCAAGCTGCCTCGCATCTACAGCAGATGGAAGGCGGTTCTTGGACTGGGGCGGAACTTAAGAGCCAGTTCGATGTGAATGCCGCCACTCTCCACCGCCGCCGCAAAGAGCATCGCGTCGTCTTTTGGCGCGATGCTCGCAATGCCTTTCACTACCCACGTTGGCAGTTCACAGTCGCCGGCGCTCTCCGTCCCGGTATTCAGGAAGTTTTGGAGATTTTCCGGAGCGACGATGGATGGAGGCTGACCCAATATTTTTTAACCCCGCGACAGCAATTGGACAACAAGACACCCCTTGACCTCATCACCTATGGACAAATCGATCGCGTTATCACCCACGCTAAGCACAGCAACGAGGAGAACACCTGGTGAATTTGTGCGGCCGCCGAGCCAGGAGGAATTTGACCTGTTGCCACTCAGCGCAATGGCCAAATCCATTGAAGGTTTGCATATTCGCATTGGCAGCCGTGACAAGAAGACAGGTCGGTTTCGGTCTGCAATCGACTTTACTGCCTATCCGAATAATCCTGCGGCACGGTAGGCGATGAGGCCGCAGACGAG